>NZ_JBEZDY010000013.1:135094-277155 GCF_040648555.1 Actinoplanes sp. NPDC049118 | reverse complement strand
GTTGATGGCGATTTTCACGGTGCCTTTGCTGCCGGCGGCGGGTTTGTCGTCGGTGCCGGCGTCGGAGGAGGCGCCGCCGCAACCGGCGATGCTCAGACTGAGGACCGCCGCGGCGGCGGTGAGCCGATGTCTCATGCTCTGGTTCCCTTCGCGGAGTGGATGCCCTGCGTGAGCCGGTCCAACAGGACGCCGAGCAGCACGATCGCGCACCCGGCGGCCATGCCCTTGCCGAAGTCCTCGCGCTGGGCGAAGCCGGCGACGACGTCGTAGCCCAGCGCACCGGCGCCGACCAGGCCGCCGACGACGACCATGGCCAGCACCATGACGATGCCCTGGTTGACGGCGAGCAGCAGGCCGCCGCGGGCCATCGGCAGCTGCACCTTCCAGAGCAGCTGCCGCGGCGTGGAACCGGCGGAGAGCGCGGCCTCGACAACGGTCGACGGCACGTCGCGGATGCCCCGCTCGACCAGGCGGACCACCGGCGGCACGGCGTAGATGACGGCCGCGACGATCGCGGTGAACCGGCTGGCGCCGAAGAGCGCCACGGCGGGCAGCAGGTAGACGAACGACGGCATGGTCTGCGCCGCGTCCAGCAGCGGGCGCAGCCCCCGGGTGAACCGGTCGTGCCGCGCGCACAGCACTCCGAGCAGCACGCCGAAGGCCATCGTGACCACGGTGGCGACCAGCACGGTGGCGAGGGTCTGCATGGCGTGCTGCCACAGGCCCAGCCCGGCCACCCCGGCCGCGGCGAGCGCGGCGATCACCCCGGACCGCACGCCGCCGGCGAGGCTGCCGAAGACCAGCACCACCAGGACGAACAGCCACCACGGCGTGGTGACGAGCAGGTTCTCCAGCGGATCGAGCAGCCCCGCGCTGATCCCGTTCTTGAGCGCCTCGGTGACGTCGTACAGGTGGAACTCGATCCAGCGGGTGATCTCGTTGACCGGCCCGGCGAACGAGAGGTGCCAGCCCTGCGGGAACTCGGAGCGCAGGCCGAGCAGCGCCAGCAGGCCGGTGGCGGCCACCGCGCCGGCGAGCAGCGGCAGCCGCGGGCGGCGCCCGGCCGCGCGGGTGGTGACCCGGTCGAGCAGGATCGCCAGCACCACGATCGCGAGGCCGGCGTCGAACGCGACGCCGACGTTGACCCGCTCCAGGGCCTGCACGATGGTCGCGCCAAGGCCGGGCGCGTCGATCAGCGCGGTCACCACCACCATGGACAGCGCCATCATGATGGTCTGGTTGACCGCGAGCACGATGGTCGGCCGGGCCATCGGCAGCCGCACCTTGCCGAGCAGCTGCCAGCGGGTCGAGCCGAGCGCGGTGGCCGCCTCGACCGTCGTGGGTGACACCTCGCTGATGCCCAGCGCGGTGATCCGGATGGTCACCGGGACCGCGTAGATCAGCGTGGCGATCACCGCGGCCGGCTCGCCGATCGAGAAGAGCAGCGTCATCGGCGCCAGGTAGGCGAAGGTCGGCATGATCTGCATGACGTCGAGCAGCGGCCGCAGCAGCGCGCCGACCGCCGGCACCCGCGCGGCCAGCACGCCGACCGGCACCCCGATCAGGACCGACAGCACCACGGCGGACAGCGTCAGCACCAGCGTGTCGACGCTCTGCTCCCACAGGCCGAGCACGCCCAGGAAGAGGAGCCCGGCGACCGTGCCGATCGCCAGCCGCCAGCCGGCGAGCACCGCCGTCAGCGCGCCGGCGGCCGTGACCAGGCCGGCCCAGCCGAGGCCGTACAGCAGCCCCTGCACCGCGTCGACCAGGAACACCACGCCGAGCCGCACGTAGTTGAAGCCGTACAGGAAGACCGGGCTGGTGTCCCGGTTCTCGTCGACCCAGTCCCGCACCCCGCCGAAGAACCGGAACGCCCACGCGTCGTCGTCGTCCGCCGCCCCGGCGGTGCGCACGCTCAGATAGGCGGCGACGGTCGCGACCACCAGGACCGCGATCAGAGTACGGCGGGACGGGCGCGTCCAGCGCGGCGCGCTCGCCGGCCGGGTCGCGGGCTCGGTCGCGGGCTCGGTGGCGACCACGGCCGTCATGCCGGTACCTGTGGCCGGTGGCCGATCAGCGCCGGAACCAGCTGGCCGGCGTCGACCACGCCCAGGTCCTCGTCGCCGTCGACGACCCGGACGGCGCGGCCCGCGTGCAGCACCCGGTGCACCGCGTCCCGGATCACCGTGCCGGCCGGCAGCGGCTGGTCCTCGAGCTCCTCGCCGTCGCGCGCCGGCCGGACGATCCACCGCACGGTCAGCACGTCGGCGCGCGGCACCTCCTGCACGAAGTCCGACACGTAGCGGTCCGCGGGCGCACCGACCAGCTCCTCGGGGGTGCCCACCTGCACCAGCTCGCCGTCGCGCATGACCGCGATGCGGTCGCCGAGCGACAGCGCCTCGGCCAGGTCGTGGGTGATGAAGACCAGCGTCTTGCCGACCTCGGCGTGCAGGCGGCGCACCTCGGCCTGCATGTCGCGGCGGATCAGCGGGTCGAGGGCGCTGAACGGCTCGTCGAACAGCAGCACGGCCGGGTCCGTCGCCAGCGCCCGGGCCAGCCCGACGCGCTGCTGCATGCCGCCCGAGAGCTGGTGCGGATACTGCTGCTCGTGCCCCTCGAGGCCGACCAGGGCCAGGACCTCGCCGGCCCGGCGGTGCCGCTCGGCCCGCTTCACGCCCTGGATCTCCAGGCCGTACGCGATGTTGTCGACGACCTGGCGGTGCGGGAGCAGCCCGAAGTGCTGGAAGACCATCGCCACCCCGTGGCGGCGCAGCTCGCGCAGCCGCCGCGGGTTCATCGCCCGCACCGGCTCGCCGTCGATGCGCACCTCGCCGCTGGTCGGCTCGATCAGCCGGGTCAGGCAGCGCACCAGCGTGGACTTGCCGCTGCCGGAGAGTCCCATCACGACGAAGACCTCGCCCGCGTGCACGTCGAAGCTCACGTCGCGTACCGCGGCCACGCAGCCGGTGCGGGCGCGCAGGTCAGCGCGGGACAGCTCGGCCAGTTCGGTGCCGACGATCCGGTCCGGCCTCGGACCGAACACCTTCCACAGGTGCTCGACGGCGATGGTGGGTGTCATGGGTGGGCCTCACTGTTCAACCGGCGGGTGTTACCGCTTCCATGCGGGCGCTCAGCCCCGCGGCGACCAGGTCGGCCGCCCGTTCGCCGATCATGAGCACGGCCACCACCGGGTTGACCGTGGTCATCGTCGGGAACACCGACGCGTCGGCGATCCGTACGTTGGCGCAGCCGCGCAGCCGCAGTCCCGGGTCGACGACCGCGAGCTCGTCCGTGGCGGCGCCCATCCGGCAGGTGCCCGCCGGATGGTAGACCGTGTGGTGCGCCGCCCGGCCGTACGCGGAGAGCTCCTCGTCGGTCTGCAGGTCCGGCCCGGGTGCGATCTCGCGGGCGATCCAGGACCTGAAGGGCTCGGTCGCGGCGACCTCGCGGGCGATCCGCAGCCCGTCCACGATGGCCCGCTCGTCGTAGCCGTCCGGGTCGGTGAAGTAGCCGAAGTCCAGCGCGGGCTTGACCGCCGGGTCGGCGCTGGCCAGCCGGAGCCGGCCGGTGCTGCGCGGCCGCGGCACGTTCGGGGTCATCCCGAAGCCGTGCGCCGGCACGTCGTAGCCGAGGCGCTCGGTGTGCAGGGTGAACGGGATCTGGTAGAGGTGGAACATCAGGTCCGGGCGTTCGTCGCCCGCGTCGCGGCGTACGAAGAGCCCGGCGTCGGCGTCCATCGCGGACTCCGGCGGGATCGGCCGGGTGGACTCCCAGAGGATCAGCGACTCGGGGTGGTCGAGCAGGTGCTCGCCGACCCCGGGCAGGTCCAGCCGCACGTCGATGCCGAGCTCGCGCAGGTCGGCGGCGGGCCCGATGCCGGAGAGCAGCAGCAGCCGCGGCGTGTCGATCGCGCCCGCGCACAGCACGTACTCGCGGCCGCTGATCACCTCGTCGCGACCGTCGCGGCTGACGCGCACCCCGGTGACCCGGTCGCCGTCGAGGTCCAGCCGGGACGCCCAGGTCTCGGTCAGCACGGTCAGGTTCGGACGGTCCAGGTGCGGGTGCAGGTAGGCCACCGACGACGAGGAGCGGATGCCGCTCTCCGGGTGGTAGGCGACCGGGAAGAAGCCGGTGCCGTCGGCGAACGGGCCCGAGTTGAAGTCCTCGTGCACCGCCACGCCGAGCGCGTCGCGGCACGAGGCCACGAAGGCCTCGGCGAGGGGGTTGCGGTCCTTGCCGGCGACGGGCTCGATGTGCACGGCCAGCCGCCGCCAGTACGGCAGCATCTCCTCGTAGGACCAGCCCTCGGCGCCCGCGGCGACCCAGTCGGCGAAGTCGCCGGCCGGCGGCAGGAAGCTGATCATCGTGTTGTGCGACGAGCAACCGCCCAGCACCCGCGCCCGGGAGTGCCGGATGTGCGAGTTACCCCGCGGCTGCGGCAGGGTCGGGTAGTCGTAGTCGTAGTCGGTCTCGAGCAGGTTGATCCAGTTCCGCAGTTGCAGCACCGACTCGTCGCCGACATCGGACGGTCCGCCCTCGATCAGGCACACCCGTACCCCCGGATCGGCGGAGAGCCGGGAGGCCACCACCGCGCCGGCCGTACCGCCGCCGACAACCACCACATCGAACTCGTTCGTGCGCAGAGCCGGCACCTTCCGTCGCCTTGTGGTGACAGGATCATCAGCCGCGGGCCCATGGTCAATGCCAGATCCAGACTTTTACCGCAGCGCAACAATCCATCTCGGAGGATTTCGGCGCCCGTCCCTGCCCAGCGGCCGGACGTGACCGCCGCCACAATACGATACGAGTCTGTTCCGTATCGAGTTCCGGGGGTCTAGGTTCGATCATAGGATACGGAACTGTTCCGTATCGCAATCGCGTGCAGACCCTCAGGAGTGGCACCACATGGACGTTCCCGCCGCAGAGAACACGGGTCATCCCCGGCGCTGGGCCATCCTCGGCGTTCTCGTCATCAGCCTGCTCGTCGTCGTGCTGGACAACACCGTCCTCAACGTGGCGATGCGCACGATCGCCGACCCGCGCGCGGGGCTCGGCGCCAGCCAGAGCCAGCTCGAGTGGGCGATCAACTCGTACACCCTGGTCTTCGCCGGCCTGCTCTTCACCGCCGGAATCCTGGCCGACCGGCTCGGCCGGCGGCTGACCCTCACCGTCGGGCTCGCGCTCTTCGGGCTCGCGTCGCTGCTCTCGGCGTACGCGCAGACCGCCGACCAGCTGATCTGGGCCCGCGCGCTGATGGGCCTCGGCGCCGCCGCGGTCATGCCGGCGACCCTGTCGATCATCGCTAACGTCTTCGACCCGCGCGAGCGCGGCCGCGCCATCGGCGTCTGGGCCGGCGCCGTCGGCCTCGGCGTCGCCATCGGCCCCATCGTCGGCGGCCTGTTGCTCGAGCACTTCTGGTGGGGCTCGGTCTTCCTGATCAACGTGCCGATCGTGATCGCCGGCGTCGTGCTCGTGCTGACCCTGGTCCCCGAGTCGCGCGACCCGAAGCCGGGCCGCATCGACATCGTCGGCGTGCTGCTCTCGATCGTCGGGCTCACCCTGCTCACCTACGGCGTCATCGAGGGCGGCGAGAAGGGCTTCGGGCGGGTCGAGTCGTGGGGCGCGCTTGTCGTTTCGGTCGCGGTCCTGGCCGGCTTCATCGTGTACGAGCGCAGCATCGAGTTCCCCTCCCTGGACGTCAAGCTCTTCGCCATCCGGCAGTTCTCGGCCTCGGTCGCCGCGATCGGCCTGGTCTTCTTCGCCGCCATGGGCGCGATGTTCTTCAGCGCCTTCTACCTGCAACTGGTGCGCGGCTACGGCCCGCTGGCCTCCGGCGCGCTGTTCGTCCCGTTCGCGGTCGCGCAGATGATCTTCGCGCCGCGCAGCGCCGCCATGGTCCGGCGCTTCGGCCCGAAGCGGGTCAGCACCGTCGGCCTGCTGCTCGTGGCGGCCGGCCTGGCCGGCTGGCTCTTCATCGGCGAGACCACGCCGATCTGGGTCGTCGGGGCGCTGTTCTTCCTCATGGGCGTCGGCATGGCCAACGTGATGCCGCCGGCCACCGAGGCGATCATGGCGGTGCTGCCGCGGGAGAAGGCCGGCGTCGGCTCCGCGGTCAGCAACACCATCCGGCAGGTCGGCGGCGCCCTGGGCGTGGCCACCCTCGGCGCGATCATCTCGTCGACCTACCGCGACCAGGTCACGGACGCCACGGCGGGTCTGCCGGCCGCCGCGCGCGAGGTGGCGCGGGAGTCCGTCGCCGGCGCGTACGGGGTGGCGGAGCAGGCCGGGCCGGCCGGTCAGGCGCTCATCGGCTCGGCGAACGACGCGTTCATCTCGGCGATGCACTACGCCTCGATCGGCAGCACGGTCTTCGCCCTGCTCGGCGCCCTGGTCGCGGCGATCTGGCTGCCCGGCCGCCGCCCGGCCGACGCACCAACGCCCACCGGCGCGGGCCCGGCGGAGACCCCGACCGCGGAGTTGATCGAGGCATGACCGACTGCACCGAGCGCAGCGAGGGCCGGGAGGGCATGCCCGGCCGGCTCGGCATGACCATCGGCACCTCGCATGGTCATGGCGTGCGGGCTCGGTAACAATGGAGCGCATGACGACGGTCAGCGTTGACGATGCGGCCGACCAGGAGCGCAAGGCTCCCGGTCGGCCGCGCGATGCCCGGGCCGACGCGGCCATCATCGAGGCGGTGCTCGAGCTGCTCAGCGCCGGTCAGAGCGCCGACGCGCTCTCGATCGAGGCGGTGGCCGCCCGGGCGGGCGTCGGCAAGGCGACCATCTACCGGCGCTGGCCCAACAAGGAGGCGCTGCTGATCGACGCGGTCGCCGCGATGAAGGGCCCGCTGCCGGTGCCGGCCGGGGAGTCGGTCCGCGACGACCTCGTCATGCTGATCGCCGGCATGCGCAACAAGCGCATGGAGCACTACGGCAAGGTCACCGCCTGCCTGGTGCCGGAGCTGCTGAAGAGCCCGGAGATGCACCGCATCTACTACGGCGTCATCGAGCCGCGGCGCGACGTCATGCGCCAGGTGCTGCGCCGCGGCGTCGAGAACGGCGAACTGCGCGCCGATCTCGACGTCGAGCTGACCATGCTGATGCTCTCCGGGCCGACCCTGGCGCAGAACATGCTGCGCTGGAGCCCGCACGTGGCCGACGAGGGCTTCGCCGAGGCGCTGGTCGACGCGGTGCTGCGCGGTGCGGCCCCGTGAGTGAGCGAGCTTGCGAGCGAACCATCACTCAGTGTCTGACTCATGTCATCGCCGGAGCGCCAGCGGAGGCGATGGCATGAGCGTCACCATCGATGATGTGCGTGACGCCGCCGCGCGGCTCGCCGGGGTCGCCCACCGCACCCCGGTGCTGCGCTCGCGCACCCTCGACGCCCTGGTCGGCGCCGAGGTCCACCTCAAGGCCGAGAATCTCCAGCGGATGGGCGCCTTCAAGTTCCGCGGCGCTTACAACGCGCTCTCCCGGCTCTCGCCGCGGCAGCGGGCGCGCGGCGTCGCCTCGTTCTCCTCCGGCAACCACGCGCAGGCGCTCGCCCTCGCCGCCCGCGAGCTCGGCACCACCGCGGTCATCCTCATGCCCGCGGACACCCCGGCGTCCAAGCGCGCGGCGGCCGAGGGCTACGGCGCCGAGATCATCACCTACGACCGCTACACCGGCGACCGGGTCGCCCTCGGCGCGGCGCTCGCGGCCGAGCGCGGCCTCGCGCTGATCCCGCCGTACGAGCATCCGGACGTGATCGCCGGACAGGGCACCGCCGCGCTCGAGCTGCTGGAGGAGACGGGTGAGCTCGGCGCGCTGCTGGTGCCGGCGGGCGGCGGCGGGCTGCTCGCGGGCAGCGCCACTGCGGCCCGGGGCCTGCACCCCGCGATCCGGATGATCGGCGTGGAGCCGGAGGCGGGCGACGACACCAGGCGGTCCCTGGCCGCGGGGGAGCGGGTGGCGATTCCGGTGCCCCGCACCATCGCCGACGGTCAGGCCGCGGACATCCCCGGCGAGCTGACCTTCTCGATCAACCGGCGCCTGGTCGACGAGATCGCCCTGGTCACCGACGACCAGATCCGCGACGCGATGCGGTTCGCCTTCGAACGGATGCGGGTCGTCCTGGAGCCCAGCGGCGCCACCGGACTGGCGGCGCTGCTGTCCGGCCGCGTCGAGCGCCTCCCGGCCCGGGTCGGCGTGATCATCTCGGGCGGCAACATCGACGCGGCTCGCTTCGCCGAGCTGATCTGCCCTGTTCCCGACGGCGCTACTGTCGGGTAGCCGCCGGGACTATGGTCAGCCCGGCCCGACGACTCCATGGTGAACAGCGTGGATGTTCCCTTGACCGTCGCGTTCGACCGCGACCGCGTTACGAACAGCGCCGCACTGTTGCGGGAGGAGCGGGCCCAGCTCGCCCCCGCCGACCGGCCCGACCGTGGGTGGGCTCCGGCCCACCGCCAGGTCGCCGAGCTCTGCGCCACGCCGCCGACCGACATCGCCGGCGTGCTGACCCGGCTCACCGCCGCCCAGAAGATCTTCGACGAGCTGCCACCGAAGGCCGCCAACCGGGTGGCCGCGTTCAACTCGCTCTACTTCACCATCACCGACCGGGTCGCCAAGTTGCTCAGCAGCGACGACGTGCGCGATCCGGTCTTCCTGGAGCTGCTCGACGTCGAGTTCGCCAAGCGCTACTTCGACGCCCTGCGCCGCTGGGGCGTCGACGACGACGCCACCCCGGACGCCTGGGAGGTGCTGTTCCGGCGCGCCCGCAGCCGCAAGCTGAGCAGGCTGACCGCCGCGATGCTGGGCGTCAACGCGCACATCAACCACGACCTGGCGCTCGCCCTGATCGCCACGTGGGAACGCACGGGCGCGCCGACCGACGAGGTCATCCACCCGGACTACCTGCTGATCAACGACATCTTCTTCGCGGAGATCCCGGCCCTGCGCCGCCGCTACTCCACGGCCTGGCAGCTGCGTCTCGACCACCTGGTCGGCGACCTGGACGACTGGAGCCAGCGGGTGCTGGTCTCGGCGACCCGGGCGCACGCCTGGGACCAGGCGCAGCGGCTGTGGCAGCTGCGCGGGGACAGCGACGACCTGGCCCGTGCCAAGCTGCTCATGGACCGCGCCTCGGCGCTGCTCGGCGAGGCCCTGATCAGCGCCGACGGCATCGTCAACAGGATCGGCGCGACCCTGCGCGCCGCGCGCGACCTCGTGCGCAAGGCGCTGTCGAGGCTGACCGGTCGTTGATCCCCCACGCCGCCGGACCCGGTCAGGGGTTCTGGCAGGATCGGGGAATGCTGGTGGACCGGTCCGGGCGGCGCTACCCCCTGGACGAGCCGCGCTGGCGGGGCGACGACGGGTCACCCCTGCTGGTCGAGGACCTGCCGGGGATCGACCGCGACGACGTCGACACCCGCGTACGGTCGCAGTGGCGTTACGCGGCCGCCCTGCCGTTGTCCTACGAACGGCCGGTGAGTCTCGGCGAGGGGTGCACGCCGCTGCTGCCGTTCGAGGTCGACGGGGTGCCGCTGTCGGTCAAGCCCGAGTGGTTCAACCCGACCGCCAGCTTCAAGGACCGCGGCACGACCGTCATGGTCTCGACCCTGCTCCGCCAGGGCGTCGCCGGGATGCTTGAGGACAGCAGCGGCAACGGCGGCTCGTCGGTGGCCGCGTACGCCGCGGCCGCCGGGATCCGGGCCACGATCCTCGCGCCCGAGTCGACGTCGCCGGCCAAGATCCAGCAGAGCCGGGTGCACGGCGCCGAGGTCGAGCTGGTGCCGGGCCCGCGCCAGGCCACGGCCGACGAGGCGGTGCGGCGCTCGGCCGCCACGTTCTATTCCAGCCACAACTGGCACCCGTTCTTCCTGCAGGGCACCAAGCTGATCGCGTACGAGATCTGGGAGGACCTGGGCTTCGCCGCGCCGGACGCCGTCGTGCTGCCGGCCGGGGCCGGCAGCCTGGTGCTCGGCTGCCACCTCGGCTTCGGCGAGCTGCTGCGCTCGGGTGCGATTCGTCGCCGGCCGCGGCTGCTGGTCGCCCAGCCGGCGCACTGCGGCCCGCTGGTCGCCGCCTTCGCCGCCGGGGCCGACGCGGTCTCGCCCGGGCGGTGGTCACCGACCGTGGCCGAGGGCACGGCGATCGCGGTGCCGGTGCGCGACCGCGAGGTGCTCGCGGCCGTGCGGGCCTCCGGCGGCGACATGGCGGCCGTCGCGGAGGCCGAGATCGCGCCCGCCACCTTCGAACTGGCCCGGCGTGGCCTGTACGCGGAGCCGACCAGCTCGATCGTGCTGCCGGCGGTCCGCGAGTTCCTGCGCCGCGGCACGCTGCGCCGCGGCGAGACGGCGGTGGCCGTCCTGACCGGCTCGGCCCTCAAGGCCTCGGACGCCGTCGGCCGCCTCCTTGCGGAGACCCCGTGATCCCGGTCCGCGACTGCGGCTACGGAGCGGTCGGCGGGGTGGTCGGCGCGCCGGCGGCCGGGAAGCGGATCACCCGGTCGTCGTCGGCGGCCGGGGTGCCGCGCCCGTCGCGGTTGCTGGTGGTGATCCACAGCGAACCGTCGGGCGCCCGTTCCGCCGTGCGCAGCCGCCCGTACCGGCCCTGTAGGAGCGCGACCGGCGTGCCGGCTCCGCCGGCGCCGTCCAGCGGCACCGACCACAGTCGCTGGCCACGCAGCGCGGCGACGTACAGCGTGGTGCCGTCGACCGTCGCCCCGCTGGGAGACGCCTCCGCCGTGGTCCACACGACGATCGGGTTGCGGAACCGGGTGTCGTTGCCGCGGCCCTCGACCGTCGGCCACCCGTAGTTTCCGCCGGCGACGATGTGGTTGACCTCGTCCCACGTGTTCTGGCCGAACTCCGAGGCGTACAGCCGGCCCTGCGCATCCCAGGCCAGGCCCTGCACGTTGCGGTGTCCCAGGCTGTAGACCAGGGAGCCGGGGAAGGGGTTGCCGGACGCGGGGACACCGCCGTCCGGGCGCATCCGCAGGATCTTGCCGTTGAGCCGCTGCCGGTTCTGCGCGTTCGCCGTGTTGCCGGCGTCGCCGACGCCCGCGTAGAGCATTCCGTCCGGTCCGAAGGCGATGCGCCCGCCGTCGTGGATGTTCGCCCTGGCCAGCCCGCTGAGAATCACGGCCTGCTGCTGCGGCGCGTCGAGGCGCAAGCGGACGATCCGGTTGTCCGTGGCGGCCGTGAAGTAGACGTAGACGAGCCGGTCCTGCGCGAACGCCGGTGACACCGCCAGGCCGAGCAGGCCCGCCTCGCCGGCCGGAGAGACGCCGTTGATCGTGGCCACGGTGACCGGTGCGGTGCCCGGGCGCACCTGCAGGACGCGGGCGCTGTTGCGTTCCGCGACGAGGGCGCTGCCGTCCGGCAGGAACCCCAGACCCCACGGAACGGTCAGTCCGGTCGCCACCACCTGCGGGTTGCCGAGGTCGGGCTCGAGGGCGCCGGCCGGCGTCGCGGTCGCGGCGACACCCACGCCGAGGCCGAGCGTGACGGTGAGCAGCGCGCTCCTGAAGGCGATCGTCCGGCGCATCGCGGGACCTCCCGATCGTTCATCGAGGTATATCAATGTACACGATTCGGTGGCGGGTGCCGCCGGGGTGACCTCACCGCGTCATGATCGCTTTTGTGATAAGCGGTTTTCACGGCGGAAACATCTCCTACGCGCGAAGGTAATGGCTGGTCGGCAGGCTGTCGGGATGGCCGACCTGACCGGGCCGGTGACGCCCGCGGGCGCTCCCGCCCCCGATGCACCCGCAGGGCCGCTCGCCGGCTTCACCGTCGCGGTCACCGCCGAGCGGCGTCGCGACGAGCTCGCGGCCCTGTTCCAGCGGCGCGGCGCGAAGGTGGTGGTCGCGCCCGCCATCACGATCGTGCCGCTCGGCGACGACCAGGCGCTGCACGCCGCGACCGAGGCCTGCGTCGGCCTCGCGCCCGACATCGTGGTCGCCACCACGGGGATCGGTTTCCGCGGCTGGCTCGAGGCCGCCGAGGGGTGGGGGATGGGCGACACCCTGCGTGCCGCGCTCAGCCGCGCCCGGCTCGTCGCCCGCGGCGCCAAGCCGTGCGGTGCGATCCGGGCCGCCGACCTGACCGAGGACTGGTCCGCGCCCAGCGAGTCGTGCGAGGAGATCCTCGAGCGGCTGCTGGCACAGGGCATCGCCGGGCGGCGCGTCGCGGTGCAGCTGCACGGCGGGCCGCAGGCGGAGTTCGTCGCCGGCCTGCGGGCGGCCGGGGCCGCCGTCGTCGAGATCCCGGTCTACCGCTGGACGCTGCCGCCGGACGTCGCGCCGGTGCGGCGGCTCGTCGGTCAGCTCGCGGCCGGCCAGGTCGACGCCGTCACGTTCACCAGCGCACCGGCCGTGCAGGCGCTGCTGGAGATCGCCGGGGACTCCGCCGCCGAGGTGCTCGAGCGTTTCCGCACCGGCACCATGGCCGCCTGCGTCGGGCCGGTCACCGCCGCCTCGCTGGTCGAGCAGGACATCCCGGTGGTGACGCCGCACCGATCCCGGCTCGGTGCCCTGGTCAAGGTCGTCACCGACGAGCTGCCGCGGCGCGCCGCGAAGCTCACGGTCGCCGGCACGGTCCTCGAGATCCGCGGACACGCCGTGCTCATCGACGGCCGGCTGCAGACCCTGGCCCCGGCGGCGATGGCGATCCTCGGCTCGCTCGCGGCCAAGCCGGGCGCGGTCGTCTCCAAGGACCGCCTGGTCAACTCCCTGCCCCGGGGCAACGACGGTCACGCCGTCGACGTCGCGATCGCCCGGCTGCGCTCCGCGCTCGGCTCCGCGGGCCACATCGAGACCGTCATCAAGCGCGGCTACCGGCTGCGCGTCGACGAGCCGACGGCGATCGCATGAGCCGGCTGCCGGTGCTGCTGGCGGTCGCGCACGGCACCCGCTCCGCCGCCGGCCAGGCGCAGATCCGTGACCTGGTCGACCGGGTGGCCTGCCGGCGCCCGGACCTGGACGTCCGGCTCGCCTTCGCCGACGTGCAGCAGCCCCGCGTCGCGGACGCGATACAGGGGCTGCACGCGGTGGTCGTGCCGCTGCTGCTGTCCTCCGGCTACCACGTACGCGTGGACATCGCCGAGGCCGTCGCCGCCGCCGACGCGGTCGCCACCGCGCCGCTGGGTCCCGACCCCGTGCTGGTGGAGAGCCTGCGCCGGCACATCGGCGACACCGACGCGGTGGTGCTCGCCGCGGCCGGCTCGTCGGATCCGGGCTGGCGGGCCGGGATCGCCGACGTGGCCGCCCGGCTGGACGCGCACGTGGCGTACGCCTCCGGCGCCGAGCTGCGGGTGCCCGACGTGGTCGCCCACCTCCGGGCGCAGGGCGCGCGGCGGATAACCGTCGCGGCGTACCTGCTGGCCGAGGGCCTGTTCTACCGCTCGCTGCACCGGGCCGGAGCCGACGTCGTGACGCCGCCGCTCTGCGCCGACCCGGCCGTGGCCGACCTGGTGCTCGCCCGCTACGAGCACCTCACAATGGCGCCGAGCCGCTTGTAGGGTTTTCCGAACGCCGCGGCAACGGCGACGGTCCGGTGCGGTAACGGTGATCGACCAGCATCATCTGCGTGACCGTGACCGAGACGCATTGCCCGTACTGCGCACTGCAGTGCGGCATCGCGCTGACGCCCGAGATCCCGCGGGTGCGGCTCGAACCCACCGAATTCCCGGTCAACCGGGGCGGCCTGTGCGCCAAGGGCTGGACCGCGGCCGAGCTGCTCGACCACTCCGATCGGCTGCTCACCCCGCTGGTACGCAAGGACCCCGCGGACCGCACCAGCCCGCTGCGCGAGGCCACCTGGGACGAGGCGTACGAGCGCATCGTGACGGCGATCCGGCGCAGCCGGCAGGAGTACGGCCCCGACAGCGTCGGCGCGTTCGGCGGCGGCGGGCTGACCAACGAGAAGGCGTACACGCTCGGCAAGTTCGTCCGGGTGGCGCTGGGGTCCGCGTCGATCGACTACAACGGCCGGTTCTGCATGTCGTCGGCCGCGACCGCCGGGAACCGCTCGCTCGGCGTCGACCGTGGCCTGCCGTTCCCGCTCGAGGACCTGGCCGGCGCGAAGACCGTGCTGCTCGTCGGCGCCAACCCGGCCGACGCGATGCCGCCGTCCATGCAGTACCTCGACGCCGGGCGGGCCGAGGGCGCCCGGCACATCGTCGTCGACCCCCGGCGCACGGCGACCGCGGCGGGCGCGTACCGGCATCTGCAACCGCTGCCCGGCACGGACCTGGCGCTGGCCAACGGCCTGCTGCACATCGCGGTCCGGGAGGGGCTGCTCGACGAGCAGTACATCCGGGACCGGACCACCGGCTTCGACGCCGTCCGCGCCGCGGTCGCCTCCTACTGGCCCGAGCGGGTCGAGCGGATGACCGGCGTCAGCGAGGCGGACCTGCGCGAGACCGTCCGGCTGCTCGCCACCGAACGCCCGTCGATGATCCTCACCGCCCGCGGCGCCGAGCAGCACAGCAACGGCACCGACACGGCGCAGGCGTACCTGAACCTGGCGCTGGCGCTGGGCCTGGTCGGGCGGCCGAACTCGGGCTACGGCACCATCACCGGGCAGGGCAACGGGCAGGGCGGGCGCGAGCACGGGCAGAAGGCCGACCAGCTGCCCGGCTACCGGCGCCTCGACGATCCGGCCGCCCGGGCGCACGTCGCCGCCGTCTGGGGAATCGACCCCGACGAGCTTCCGCGGCCCGGCGTCTCCGCGTACGAGATGCTCGACCGCCTCGGCACCGACGGCGGGGTCCGGGTCCTGCTGGTGCTGGCCAGCAACATGGCCGTCTCCGCGCCGCACGCCGGGCACGTCATCGACCGGCTGCGCGCCCTGGACCTGCTGGTCGTCTCCGACATCTTCCTCTCCGAGACCGCCGCGCTCGCCGACGTCGTGCTGCCGACCGCGCAGTTCGCCGAGGAGGAGGGCACGATGACAAACCTCGAGGGCCGGGTCATCCGCCGCAGGATGGCACTTCCGCCGCCGCCGGACGTCCGCACCGACCTGCAGTTCCTGGCCGGGCTCGCCGACCGGCTCGGGCGCGGGAAGTTCTTCAGCGACGACCCGCGGACCGTCTTCGACGAGCTGCGCCGGGCCAGCGCCGGCGGGATCGCCGACTACTCCGGCATCACGTACGAGCGCATCGAGGCCGAGCAGGGCGTGTTCTGGCCGTGCCCCGCCGAGGACCATCCCGGCACGCCGCGGCTGTTCACCGACACGTTCCCGACCCCGGACGGCCGGGCGAGGTTCATCCGGGTCGAGCACCGCGATCCGCACGAGATGCCGGACCGCGAATACCCGTACGTGCTGACGACCGGCCGCAACATGCAGCAGTACCAGAGCGGCAACCAGACCCGCCGGGTCGCCGCGCTGACCGTCTCGCTGCCGGAGCCGCGCGTCGAGCTGCACCCCGACCTCGGCCGCCGGCTCGGCGTCGCCGACAGCGACATGGTCGAGCTGCGAACCCGCCGCGGAAAGGCGCAGTTCCGGGCCCGGTTCAACCCCGGAATCCGGCCGGACACGGTCTTCGCGCCGTTCCACTGGGGCGGCGACCAGGCCGTCAACCTGCTCACCGACCCGGCACTCGACCGGCACTCCAAGATGCCCGCGTTCAAGGCGTGCGCGGTCGCCATCTGCCCCGCCCCCCATCAAGAAGGGACCACCTAGGTGCAATCCACACAACGACTCGTGGTGATCGGCAACGGGATGGCGGGCGCCCGCACCGTCGAGGAGATCCTCGCCCGGGGCGGCGACTTCACCATCACGATGTTCGGTGACGAGCCGTACGGCAACTACAACCGGATCATGCTCTCCAACCTGCTCGCGGGGGTGGAGGACGAGGCCGGCATCTTCCTGAACGACCTGAGCTGGTACGCGGACAACGGCATCACGCTGCACGTCGGCACCCGGATCGAGAAGATCGACCGGACACACAAGGTGGTCATCGCGACCGACGGGACCAGGACACCGTACGACAAGCTGATCATCGCGACCGGCAGCAGCTCCTGGACTCCGCCGATCAAGGGCATCCACAACCCGAAGCGCGGCTTCCACCAGGGCGTCTTCGCCTTCCGTACGCTCGACGACACCCGCGGCATGATCCGCTACGCCCGGGACCACGAGCGGGCGGTCGTGATCGGCGGCGGCCTGCTCGGCCTGGAGGCGGCGCGCGGCCTGCAGAACCACGTCAGCCACGTGACCCTGCTGCACGCCATGGGCCACCTGATGAACATGCAGCTCGACGAGCGGGCCGGCGCGATGCTCAAGGCCAGCGTCGAGGGCAAGCTCGGCGTCGACGTCATCGTCGACGCGATGACCACCGAGATCCTCGGCAAGGACCGGGTCACCGGCGTCAAGCTGGCCGACGGCACCGTCATCGACTGCGACGTGGTGGTGGTCGCCGCCGGCATCCGGCCGAACACGCAGGTCGCCGCCGACAGCGGCCTGACCGTCGAGCGCGGCATCGTCGTCGACGACCAGATGCGCGCGGACGGCGAGGACGACATCTACGTCGTCGGCGAGTGCGCCCAGCACCGCGGCGAGCTGTACGGCCTGGTCGCCCCGCTGTGGGACCAGGCGAAGGTGCTCGCCGACCACGTCACCGGGCGCAACGCCGCGGCCGCGTACACCGGCTCGAAGCTGTCCACCAAGCTCAAGGTCGCCGGCATCGACGTCGCCGCGATGGGTCTCAAGGAGCCGGAGACCGACGCCGACGAGGTGATCGTCTACAGCGAGCCGAGGAAGGGCATCTACAAGCAGGTCATCATCCGCGACGGGCTGCTGGTCGGTGCCACCCTGGTCGGCGACAACCGCAAGGCGGCCGCGCTGATCCAGGCCTTCGACCAGGGCCAGGCGTTGCCGGAGGAGCGCGCCGAGATGCTCTTCGACATCGGCGGCCCGGCCGGCGAGGTCAAGCCGGAGGACATGCCGGACGACGCGCAGGTCTGCAACTGCAACGGCGTCAGCAAGGGCGCCATCTGCGGCGTTGTCAACGCCGGATGCAAGACCGTCAACGGCGTGATGGACAAGACCCGGGCCGGCAAGGGCTGCGGAACCTGCAAGCCCCTGGTGCAGCGCATCGTCGAATGGGCGGCCGGCGGCGAGGTCGAGGAGGACCCCGCGGCGAGCTGGTACGTGCCCGGCGTGCCGATGCCGAAGCCGGAGCTGATGGCGGCGATCCGCCAGTACGGGCTGCGCTCGGTCTCGTCGGTCTTCGCCAAGCTGGTGCCCGGCGGCGAGGAGGACGCCAAGAGCAAGATGGGTCTCGCCTCGCTGCTGAAGATGATGTGGGGCGAGGACTACGTCGACGAGCGCGACTCGCGGTTCATCAACGACCGGGTGCACGCCAACATCCAGCGCGACGGCACGTTCTCCGTCGTGCCGCAGATGAAGGGCGGCGTCACCACCCCGGCGCAGCTGCGGCGGATCGCCGAGGTCGCCGAGAAGTACGCCGTACCGATGGTGAAGCTGACCGGCGGGCAGCGCATCGACCTGCTCGGGATCCCGAAGGAGACGCTGCCGAAGATCTGGGCCGACCTGGACATGCCGTCCGGGTACGCCTACGCCAAGAGCTTCCGGACCGTGAAGACCTGCGTCGGCTCGGACTACTGCCGCTTCGGCGTCGGCGACTCCACCGCGCTCGGCATCGCCCTCGAGGAGCGCTTCCAGGGCATCGAGGGGCCCGGCAAGATGAAGCTCGCCGTCACCGGCTGCCCGCGCAACTGCGCCGAGGCGTACGTCAAGGACCTGGGCGTCGTCGCCATCGACGGCGGCCGCTGGGAGATCTACGTCGGCGGCGCGGCCGGCGCACACATCCGCAAGGGCGACCTGCTCGCCACGGTCGACTCGGCGGACGAGGTCATCACGCTCACCGGCCGCTTCCTGCAGTACTACCGCGAGAACGCCAACTGGCTCGAGCGCACGTACGCGTTCGTGCCGCGGCTCGGCATCGACCGGGTCAGGGCGGTCGTCGTCGACGACAGCGACGGCATCGCCGCCGAGCTGGACGCCGCGATGGACGCGTCCGTCGGCGCCTACCGCGATCCCTGGAAGGAGCGGGCCGAGCCGGTCACGCCCGGCCAGTTCCGCACCTCGCTGCCGCTGGTCGTGCTGCCGCAGGTTCCGGTCCGCGTCTCCGGCGGTGTCGCATGACGCGCCTCGGACCGGTACACGAGATCCCCCTGGGTGAGGGCCGCACCTACGCCGTCGACGGCGAGATGGTCGCCGTCTTCCGGCTGCGCGACGGCTCGCTGCGCGCCCTGCAGGCGGTCTGCCCGCACCGCGGCGGGCCCCTGGCCGACGGGCAGATCGACCTGAAGGTCGTCGTCTGCCCGCTGCACCTGAACGCCTTCGACCTGAACACCGGCTGCTCCCTGAGCGGCCAGCCCGACCTGACCGTCTACGCCGTCGACGTCGACGACGACAACCACCTCGTAGTCACCACCCGTGCTTCCTCGGAGGTTTCTTCATGAGCGCCACCACCCTGGAACGTCCCGCCGCACGCACCGTGCGAGGGCATTGGATCGACGACTGGCGCCCGGAGGATCCCGCATTCTGGGAGCACACCGGCGCCCGGATCGCCAAGCGAAACCTGATCTTCTCGATCTTCTCCGAGCACATCGGCTTCTCCGTCTGGACGATGTGGTCCGTGCTCGTGCTCTTCCTCGGCCCCGCGTACGGCATTGACCCCGCCGGCAAGTTCATGCTCACCGCCGTGCCCGCGCTGGTCGGCGCGGCGCTGCGGATCCCGTACACGTTCGCGGTGGCCCGCTTCGGCGGCCGCAACTGGACCATCATCAGCGCGTCGCTGCTGCTGATCCCGGCGGTGCTGGCCGCGTTCCTGATCGAGCCCGGCGTCTCGTACACCACGCTGATCCTGCTCGCGGCCGTCGCGGGCGTCGGCGGCGGCAACTTCGCCTCCTCGATGGCGAACATCAACGCCTTCTACCCGGACCGGCTCAAGGGCTGGGCGCTCGGCATCAACGCCGGCGGCGGCAACCTCGGCGTCGCGGCGGTGCAACTGGTCGGCCTCTTCGTCCTGGCGTTCTTCGGCGCCGGGCACCCGGGCCTGGTGGCGGGCATCTACATCCCGTTCATCGTGATCGCGGCGGTCGGCTCCGCCCTGTACATGGACAACCTCACGCAGGCCCGCAACGAGAAGCGCGGGATGCGCGACGCCGTCCGGGAACCACACACCTGGATCATGTCGTTCCTCTACATCGGCACCTTCGGCTCTTTCATCGGCTTCGGCTTCGCCTTCGGCCAGGTGCTGCAGGTCCAGTTCGCGGAGGACTTCAACACCCCGGTGAAGGCCGCGTACCTGACGTTCCTCGGCCCGCTGCTGGGCTCGCTGATCCGCCCGGTCGGCGGCGCGCTGGCCGACCGGCTCGGCGGCGCCCGGGTGACGTTCTGGAACTTCCTGGCGATGGCGGCCGGCGCGAGCATCGTGCTGCTGGCCTCGCAGCAGCGGTCGCTGCCGCTGTACCTGGTCGGCTTCATCTCCCTGTTCGTCTTCAGCGGCATCGGCAACGGCTCGACGTACAAGATGATCCCCCGGATCTTCTCGCTGAAGAACCCGGGCGAGGAGCACGAGGCCCGCCGCCTCTCCGGCGCGGTCATCGGCATCGCCGGCGCCATCGGAGCGTTCGGCGGGGTGCTGGTCAACCTGGCCTTCCGCCAGTCGTTCCTGACCTACAAGACGGCGGACGCCGCCTACCTCGCCTTCATCGCGTTCTACGCGCTGTGCGTGCTGGTCACCTGGGCGGTCTACCTGCGTTCGTCGTCGCGGCAGCTCGCCGGCGTCTGACGGTCACCGCTGCCGCCCGGTCCCGTCGGGGACCGGGCGGCTGTCGGCTGTCGGTGAACCGGACGAGAACTCGCGTTTGGATCTTTCAAACGCGGCGGGTGACCCGGGCGCCAGGCAGCTCGGGGGAGTGTCGATAGGCGGCAAGCGGCGCGGTTTCGTCCCGATTCCTGACGGCTCGGGGTGTTCGGTGGGCGAGGTGCTGCAGAGTGGGGAGGCACCCTCGGCGTCATGTCCACAGCAGGCGGTGGCGACCGGCGATGGGTACGGGCGACACGCACAATGAAGGTGTGTTCGGCATAGGCGCAGATTCTCGCGGATTACGAGGTGGGCAGTTCGGCGATGATGCGGTCGAGAATTACGGAAGTGTCCCCCGGCGCGGTAGCCACCTCTTCCAAGTGCCAGAACACTGCTAGGTACTGCAGGGTCTCAGTTTCCATGTCCCGGGTGGTCTTGCCGCCGGCGGCATCGTCGAGGTAGAGCACCGGGTCCTCGTCGCGGTACTCGAGGATCTGGAACGGTCCGCAGATTCCTGGGTGGGCTCCGAGACCGAAGCTTAGAATCTGGATCGTCAGGCCGGTGTGCTCAACGTGCTCTTTCAGCGCTTCAAGCTGTCGCCGCATTACCTCGGGTCCGCCGACCAGTCGTCGCAGGGCGGCCTCATCGATGAGGAAGTGCAATTCGGGGCAGTCGTCACGCTCCAGAAGCGACTGCTGGTCGATGCGGGCGATAACCCGCTCGCTGATGTCGGCAGCGGACAGCGCCGGGCTGGCGTATGCCTTTACCACTTCCCGCGCGTACTCCTCGGTCTGCAGCAGACCGGGAATCAGCAGAGGCTCCAGCTGCCGGACCCGGGCCGCGGCACGGCGGAGATTCCAGAATCTGATCGTGCTGAACGGCACCGACCGGTATCCAGCTGTGGCCAGCCGGCGGGAGTCGTTCGCCTCGCCGACGAGTCGCCGCACGCGATCGAGATCTTCAACGTGATAGGCGTCCAGTAGGGAACGAAGGTCTGCCGTGCTGATGCCGGTGATGCCGTACTCGATAGCGGCCAACTTCGTCGGTTCCCAACCGAGAGCGCGGGCGACCTGCTGCTGGGAGGCGCCGGACTCCGTGCGCAACTGCCGGAGCTCAATGCGTAGCCGGCGGCGGATCACTGCCGGGTCCGGGTTTTCTGCCATGTCAGGTCTCCTCAGCAGCTCCCCGCTCGGAGCGGCGCGTGTCGCGGACTCTGCGCGCCGTTGCGCCAACTCAGTCTTGCATGCACGTCGATGTGTTCAGCGTGGTCGCAAAGCCCGTTGCGCGGGGCGACGCCCAACCGTCGTCGCGATTTGTCAAGCTGCAGTCGGCAGCCACCTACGCGGAAGGGTTCTTCGCCGGCCCGCCGGTCGGCGCGTCGTGGTCTGGGCCCGTGCGGCCGGTCGGCCCCCGGCCTCAGGGGGCGTCTCGGGGGATCCCGGAACCTTGCACGGACTTCACAGAAGAGGCATACCCAGCGCCAGGATCAGAACGATCAAGGCGCCGAGCACCATCAGGACTGCTGCGCCGGCTGCCGCGACGGCGGCCAGGATCTCTCGCACCGGTTGGATAGCGCGACGAACGGCGAATAGGCCGAAGATCAGCATTCCCGCGGCGAGCACGGTCAGGAATTCGGCATCGAGAGCGCCGGGATCGGTGGCGGGCTTCGCGATGAGTGAGCTGAGGTCTAACCTGGTCATGTCCGGTCCTCCGCGGGCTTGTGGCGGGACTGGTGTAGGGCCTCCGGTTGCCGCCGGAGGCCCTTCTCGATGGGATTGTGCGAAAGCGTAGGGATCACCCCCGCTTGCACCCAATCACCCGTTAGTCTGAGCATGACTCGTGCCATGGCGCGTGGCAAGTTGCCAAGCCTCGTTCGGCACACTATGGTTCTCCGATATTGCTGGGCAGACGCCCTCTTGACACTCAAAGCCTTCTGCTGTAGGAGCCGTCGATGGTGAGGGCGACGTACATACCGAGAACTCCACACCGGCTCCTTGTCGCCCGACTCAAGCAGATGCGGCAGGAACACGGTCTGACGCCAGCGGATCTGGCCGCCCAAAGCAAGATCAATCCCACCCAGCTCAGCCGGCTGGAATCGCTGACCCGCCCCCCGGTTGCCTCTCAGGTGCTGGCTCTGTGCCACTTTTACAAACTCGACGAACGCACGACCGCGGAACTGATGGCGCTCGCCGAGCCGGTGCGCGGCGACCACGACGGATGGTCAAGGTTCGACCTCGAGACGATGACTGCCCGCTATCTGACTTTCGAGAGCGACTCCAAGGGTGTCCTGACGTATCAGTCGATGCTGATTCCCGGGCTGCTGCAAGAAGAGTCTTACGCCACCGCCGTGGTCAACTCCCTGCGGTCGTATCTCAGCGACGAACAGATCACTGAGACCGTGGCCTCGCGCATGGAGCGCCGACGAAACCTCTTGCCGCCGCGCAGCCTCAAGTTCCACGCCATCATCGATGAGGCCGTCCTGCTGCGGAGACTCGGCGGCAAGCAAGGCATGCGGCGACAGTTGGAACACCTGCTGGAAGCAACGCAGTTGCCCAACGTCATCGTCCAGATACTCCCCATCAGCTCCGGTCCCCACCCAGGACTCAACGGCAGCTTCTCGATCTTCACGTTCGGGCAGGACCTGCTCGGCGACTTCGCGTACGTCGAGGACCAAATCGGTCAGACGTTCGAGGACCGAGACGACATCGTCGCGCTTTGCAAGAGTAACTTCTCCGCTCTGGCGACATTGGCAGCTACACCGAACGAATCGACCACCATGATCGAGCAGAGACTCAGCTGGCTCGAGAGCGATGGAACAGAAGGATGAGGAATCCCCCGATGCAAGGTCAAGACGAGCAAGGCAACGTCGCCTGGCGTATCTCCACTCGTAGCGGGGGCGGTGATTGCGTCGAGGTCGCGGTGGTCGACGGCTCGGTCGCATTCCGGCACTCGCGCCGCCCGAACGAGGGCATGATCGTCTACACGGCGTCGGAGTGGCGAGCGTTCGTCGAAGGCATCAAAGATGGCGAATTCGACGACCTCGTGCCCTTGCGCTAGCGGGCTGACGACGCCCTATGGCCGACGGCGGGCGAGTCCGCCGCACCGCGGACTCGCCATGCCTGCGACCCGCACGCCACCGCATATACCGGCACGTCGCGGTGCCATTCCTCGATTCTCCGGGCCGGGCCTACATGGCGGGAATACCGACGGCTCAGGCGCCGCCACATCTGCTGCGGGTGGTCGCCAACCTTCCGGACGCGCGTGGGTTCACCCATCGCCTTGGTCGAGCCCTGAATGCCTCTGAACAGGCGCTATGCCAGGCCGGCGGCGACCGCCGGGGCGAGCATCGGGTAGAGCGGCAGCCGGGCCGTCAGCGTCGCCTGCAGCGCGTGGTAGAGGTCCGGCTTGCCCGGCCACACCGTGTCCGTCGGGACGTTGTCCGCGTCGAGCTGGTGGAACCACGAGCCGTGCTCGTGATCCAGCAGGTACGTCGCGGCGTAGTCCCACCACGTGCGGTACCAGGTCGCGTACTGCTCGGTGCCGAAGCGGTGGTGCAGGGCCGCCGCCGCGCTGATCGCCTCCGCCGCCACCCAGTGCATCCGGTCGCGGACGACCGGGGTGCCCGACCAGTCGGTGGTGTATACGAATCCCGGCTGGCCGTCGACCGACCAGCCGTCGCGCATCGCGCGGTCGAAGAGCTCGGTCGCCGCCTCCGCGAGCCACCGGGCCGAGCCGGGCGGCCGCGCGGCCTCCGCGTGCAGGAACAGCCGTGCCCATTCCAGGCCGTGGCCGATCGTCGCCCCGTACGGCTTGAAGGGGTGGTCCTGCTGCTCGCGGTGGAATTCCGGGAGCGGGCGCCACCGCTCGTCGTAGTGCTCGGGGATCCGCCAGTCATGGGCCTCGGCGGTCTTCGCCACGAACCAGCAGACGCGGATCGCCCGGTTCAGCCACTCCCCGTCGCCGGTGACCCCGGCGGCCGTCAGCATCGCCTCGACCGCGTGCATGTTGCCGTTGAGGCCGCGGTAGTCCTCCAGCTTGGTGAAGTCGGCGTTCCAGGTGTCGACACAGCGGCCGGAGTCGTTGTCCCAGAACCGCCGCAGGAAGACCAGCTCGGCCTCGGCGAACAGCTCGGCCGCCCAGGGCAGCCCGGCCTGCGCGGTCGTCGACGCGGCCAGCAGCACGAACGCCTGGTCGTAGCAGGACTTGACCGTGTGGTCGGCGGTCGAGGTGAACCATCCGCCGTGTTCCGGGTCGCGCAGGCGGTCGGTCAGGCCCTTCAGGGCGCTCAGTGCGATCGGCGCCGATCCGGGCACGCCGAGCAGCGTGCCGATGCCGTACACGTGGGCCATCCGGCTGCTGATCAGCGTGGACGTCGGCTGGTCCGGTTCCGGCAGCCCGCCGGCGCCGAGCCAGCGGGCGCCGCCTTCGGGGTCCGCGGTCCGGCGGCCGAAGGCCAGCAGGTCGCGGGTGTGCTGGTCCAGCCAGCGGTGATGGGCGGGACTGCTCGGCCAGGTCGACACGTGGATCACTGTAGGTCGGCGGGGGCGGTTGCCCGCGCAGGGCTCGCCCGAAGCGGCCCCGCTAGGTGCGCTCGACGCTCAGTGCCATCAGCGCCACGTCGTCGTCGAGGTCGGTGAAGCCGTCGAGCAGCTCGGCGCAGGCGCCGATCGCGGCCTCGGCATCGGCCGGTGCCAGCCCGCGTCCGAAGGCCCGCAGCTCGTCGCTGCCGTACCGGCCCGCGCCGGTGCGGGCCTCGGTGAGGCCGTCGCTGTAGAGCAGCAGCGTGTCGCCGGGCGCCAGGCGCAGGGTGCGCGTGACCAGGGTGGGCTCCGCGATGATGCCGATCAGGGTGCCGCCGGGGGTGTCCTGGAACTCGGCCGTGCCGTCCGCGCGCAGCAGCAGCGGCGCCGGATGCCCGCCGCCGGCGATGGTCACACTCCAGCCGTCGGCGTCCGGCGTCAGCACGCCGAAGACGACCGTGCAGTGCCGGTGCGCCGCATTGTGGTAGTCCTGATAGAGCACCGAGTTGAGGTTGGCGAGCACGGCCGCCGGGGTGGGGTCGTACACGGCCGCGGCCCGCAGGGTGTACCGGGCCGCCGCGGTCACCGCCGCCGCCTCGACGCCCTTGCCGCAGACGTCGCCCAGGAAGAAACCCCACCGGCCGCCGCCGAGCGGGAACAGGTCGTAGAAGTCGCCGCCGACCTCGTCGGCCGAGGCCATCCGGTAGTGGCCCGCCGTGCGCATGCCGGCCGGCGTGGGCAGGGAGGCGGGCAGCAGGCTGCTCTGCAGCCCGGCCACCAGCAGCCGCAGCCGCTCGCGGTCGCGCTCGGCCGCCCGCCGGGCGCGCAGCAGCTCCTCCTCGTACGCGCGACGCTCGCGGGCGTCGAACACGGTGGTGCGGATCAGCAGGGGTTCGCCGTCGGTGCCGGTCTTGACCGTGGCCGTGACCAGTACCGGCAGCCGGCCGCCGTCGGCGGCGAGCAGTTGCAGCGCGATGCCGTTGATCTCGCCCTGCATGCGCAGCAGGGGCGCCAGGTGGGTCTCGTGGTAGACGCGACCGGCGACGGTGAGCAGGTCGCTGAAGCGGCGCCGGCCGACGACCTCCTCGCGGGTGTAGCCGAGCCAGCCGAGGAGCGTGCTGTTGATCTTGGCGACGGTGCCGTCCAGCAGCGTGGAGACGTTGCCGCAGGGTGCGCGGTCCCACAGCTCGTCAGTGTCGTCCTCGAGCATCCCGGCGAACGACCGGCCGTCCAGCCCGTTCACCGGTGTGGCTCCATCGGGACATTCTCGCATTCATCGTCGCGGGCGCCCCTCGGGCGAGAAGCCGGTGTTCAGCGACGGCGGTGCCGGCGCACGCCGGTGCGCCGGTGTGCCCGCCTGCGGTTGCGGCTGCCGAGCACGAACGCCAGCACCCCGCCGAAGCCGAGGACGATGAGCGCGGCCGCGCCCGTGCGTGCCGTCACGGGTTCGCCGGCGGCCGGCGGCTCCGCGCTGACCTGCCGGCGGCCGGGGGCGGAAGGCAGCGCCGAGGGGCGCGCGGTCGCGGTCGCGGCGGCGGACGGCTTCGGCGCGGGTGGCGCCGGCTTGCCGACGATGCCGGTGATCCATCCGTAGATGGTGTCGATGCGCCCGCTCAGATCCACCTTCGAATGCGGGCACGACGGTCCGTGGCTGACGACCGACACCAGCACCGCCGTGCCGTCGTCGCGCTGGGTGAAGTACGGCCCACCGGAGTCGTGCGAGCACGGGCTGGTCGTCGAGCGCGGTGCGTGGCCGGTCATGCCGACGTAGGCGCCGGTACGCGACACCACCTCGAACTGGCCGGTCTGCAGCCGGGTGGCCAGCGTCGACTCGTCGCCGTCCTCGGTCAGGCCGTAGCCGGCCAGCCGCACGATCGAGCCGATTCTGGGCGCCTTGCGGCCGAGCCGGGCCGGCGTCACGTCGGTGACCGGCCGCTCGAGCCTGGCCAGCGCGACGTCGGTGGTCGGCGACTGGTGCACGGCGACCACCTTGACCTGGTGGCCGGCCCTGCCGGTGAGGTCGGTGCGGCCCGCCGTCGCGGTCGTCAGCCTGGCCACCGGGCGCGAGACCCGGGTGCCCTTCGCCGTCTTGAAGCAGTGGCCCGCCGTGATCACCCACCGTGGTGCGATGAGCGCGCCGGAGCAGGAGCTGTCGCGGCGGCCGCCGCCGGCCGTCGGTAGTCCGGTCATCGTGAGCTTGACCGCGAAGCCGTACCTCCCGGTGGTGACGTCCTGTCCGTCGGCGATGGCTTGGGCCGGCGAGCCGGAGCCGGTCGCGAGCCCGGCGATAGCCGACGGCAGGAGCAACAGCATCGTGACGAGGCGGGAGAGCAAAGGCGCGTTCCTCACGTAGAGCGTCGATGGCGCGGTCGTCCATGAATACGAGTGAATCGCATCTTAGGTTGCCCACGCCAAATACAAACTGCTCTACGGAATCGTGCGATGACCCTGTGTCAGATGACCGAGGAATTGGCGGTCAGGAACAGCCGGGCCAGGTCGGCGAAATCGTCCGCCCGCTCGATCTGTGGCATGTGACCGGTGTCCGGGAACACGTGGCTCTTCGCGTGCGGCAGGGCCGCCCGCGCCGCCGGCAGATGGGTCGCCGGCAGTACCCGGTCGCGGTCGCCCCAGACGATCAGCGTCGGCTTGGGATGCGCGGCCACCTCTGCGAGCAGCGTCGCCCGCCACGGCGCGCGGACGCCGCGGAACGTGCCGAGCTCCCGCGCGGTCTCCAGGTAGACGCGCGCGTTGTCGGGGCGCGCGGCCACCCGCACCGCGAACTCGACCCGCTCGTCGGTGGCGTGCGCGCGGTCATGGAACTGCAGGTGTTCGATCCGCCGGGCGGCCCGCGGGTCGATGCGGCGCAGCAGCGGCTTTCCGAGTCCGGGAATGGCGAGAATGCGCAGGCCCAGCGTCACCTCCTTACCGAAACCGGCGCTGTTCACCAACGTCAATGTCGCCACCCGTGACGGAGTCGTGGCGAGCAGTTTCATGGCGACCGCGCCGCCGAGCGAGTTGCCCATCACGTGCAGCGGGCGGTCCTCGCCGAGGGCGTCGACGGTCGCGGCGACCCCGTCGGCCAGCGAGGCCAGGGTGATCGGGCCCGGGATCGCCGTCGACATGCCGTAGCCGCTCAGGTCGAGCGAGATCACCCGGTACGCATCCGAGAGCCGCCCGTGCTGCGGGTCCCAGTCCTCCAGGCTGCGGCCGATGCCGTGCAGCAGCAGGACCGGCGGGTGCGCCGGATCGCCGCTCTCGCGGACGCGGATGCGCGCGCCCCGTACCGGGAGCTCCTTGATCATTTGGTCACCGCCGTCCGGGCGCGGCGGCCGGCGGCCGCCGTCAGGATGCCGATCAGCCTCATGTGGCCGGCCGGCAGCAGCCGGGCCAGCAGGTCGGGGATCTTGGCGGTCGCCGCGATCAGCACCCGGCCGCGGCGCCGCTCGACCCCGTCGAGGATCTCGGCGGCGGCCTTCTCCGGCGGATAGGTCAGCAGCGCGGTGAACGTGCGCTGCTGCGCGTCGACCTCGTCGGGTGGCACGCCCTCGCCGATCCGCGCGCTCTGGGCGATCCGGGTACGGATCCCGCCGGGATGCACCGTCGTCACGCCGACGCCCGACTCCAGCAACTCGCCGCGCAGCACCTCGCTGAGCCCGCGCAGCGCGAACTTGCTCGAGCTGTACGCCGACTGTCCGGGCGGCGCGATGAGCCCGTACAGGCTGGACACGTTCACCAGGTGGCCGCCGGGCTCGGCGGTCAGCGCCGGCAGCAGGTGGTGGATGAGCAGCAGCGGCGCGGTGAAGTTCACCGCCATCACCCACTCGAACTCGTCCACGCTCACCTGGTCGAACCGGCCGCCCAGGGCCACACCCGCGTTGTTGACCAGCAGGCCGATCGCCGGGTGCCGCTCGCTGATCCCCTCGGCCGCGCGGATCACCGCCGCGCGGTCGGCGAGGTCGGCGACCAGGGCCTCGACCGCCAGCCCCGGATGCGCGGCGCGGATCCGCTCGGCGACCGCGTCGAGACCGAGCGCGTCGCGGTCCAGCAGGACCAGGTGGCTGCCGCGGGCCGCGAGCCCGTGCGCCACCTGCTCGCCGATGCCACTCGCGGCGCCGGTCACCACGGCCGTGCGGCCGGCGAAACGGTACGGGCTCAGACGCGTCATCGAACCTCCTCGAGTACGGGTGCGCCGCGGCGCGTGAACGTCATGTCCCGGCGCACGTCGGCGCGCGGGGTGGTGAGCACGTCGAGCAGGTAGTTCTGCCGCACGGTCCACGGGTCCCGGTCGCCCTGCCGCGGGAACCGGTCCAGGGCCCGCTGCACGTAACCGGAGGTGAGGTCGAGCAGCGGCCGCCGGTTTCCGGGGGT
This sequence comes from Actinoplanes sp. NPDC049118, assembly GCF_040648555.1. Taxonomy (NCBI): domain Bacteria; kingdom Bacillati; phylum Actinomycetota; class Actinomycetes; order Micromonosporales; family Micromonosporaceae; genus Actinoplanes; species Actinoplanes sp. NPDC049118. The sequence goes on along the minus strand of NZ_JBEZDY010000013.1, from coordinate 248,444 downwards.
CTCCCGCGGGGTGGCGCTGGCGTAGCCGTGCCGTTCCAGGTGGGACAGCAGGCGCAGGACGTAGCGGTGCGACAGGTCGGCGCGCAGCGTCCAGGAGGCGTTGGTGTAGCCGATGCAGTAGGCGAAGTTCGGCACCCCGCTGAGCATCACCCCGCGGTAGGCGACCGTCCCGCCCGGATCCACCACGGTCCCGTCGACGGTCAGCGTGACCCCGCCGATCGGCAGCAGGGACAGGCCCGTCGCGCAGACCACGACGTCGGCGGGGAGCGTACGGCCCGAGCGCAGCCGGATCCCCTCGGGCACGAACCGGTCGATGTGGTCGGTGACCACCGACGCCGTGCCGGCCGCGACGGCGTTGAACAGGTCGCCGCCCGGCGCGACGCAGAGTCGCTGGTCCCAGGGCTGGTACGCCGGGGTGAAGTGCTCGTCGACGTACGCCGGATCCGGCAGGTGTTGCAGTGCGAAGCGGCGCAGTATCGCCTTGACGCGCTCGGGGCGGCGCCGGGCGAGCTGGTAGAAGCCCTGCGACAGCAGGATGTTCTTGACCCGGGCCAGCTTGTGCGCCGCCCGGGCGGGCAGCACGCGGCGCAGCGCGTCGGCCACCACGTCCCGTTCCGGCAGCACGGTCAGGTACGAGGGGGAGCGCTGGAGCATCGTCACGTGCCCGGCCGTCGGGGCCATCGCGGGCACCAGGGTCACCGCGGTCGCGCCGCTGCCGATGACGACGACCCGGCTGCCCGCGTAGTCGAGGTCCTCGGGCCAGGCCTGCGGGTGCACGAACCGGCCCGCGAAGTCGCCCAGCCCGGGAAAGTCCGGCTGATGCCCCTTGGCGTAGTCGTAGTATCCGGCGCACGCGTACAGGAAGCCGCAGGTCAGGGTCTCGCCGCCGGCCAGCCGCACGCTCCAGCGGCCGTCGGACCACCCGGCCTGCTCCACGGTCGCGCCGAAGCGGATGTGCGGGGTGATGCCGCCCTCGTCGGCCGTGTCCCGGATGTACTGGCGGATGCTCGCGCCCGGCGCCATCGACTCCCGGCCCTGCCAGGGCCGGAACGGGTAGCTGAGGGTGAACATGTCGCTGTCCGAGCGCACGCCGGGATAGCGGAACAGGTCCCAGGTGCCGCCGATCGCGTCCCGGGCCTCGAGGATCGCGAAGGTGGTGCCGGGGCGCTCCCGCCGCAGCCGCCAGGCCGCGCCGATCCCGGACAGGCCGGCGCCGATGATCAGGACGTCGAAGTGTTCGGCCATAGCCGACAGTCTCGGGCACGCAACGTCCCGGAACTTGCTTTGACACGACACAGATTTACCTCTGTGCGACAAATCCGCTACCGTGCCTCATGGATTCGATGGTCCGCGGCGCGTCGTTGCGCGGGCTGCCGGAGCTCGTCGACTCGCTCGGCGGCGACGGCGCGGGCCTGTTCGCCCAGTTCCGGATCCCGCTCGCCGCCCTGGACTCCGACGACGCCGTGATCGGCTCGACCGCGGCCGGGCGCGTCCTGGAGACCGCGGCGGCCGACCTCGGCGCCTACGACCTGGGCCTGCGGCTGGCCGGGCAGCAGAACGCGACAGTGCTCGGCCCGCTCGCCCTGGCCATCGAGAACTCGCCGACGTTCGGCGACGCGCTCGACACCGCGAACCGCTTCCTGTTCGTGCACAGCCCCGCGCTGACCGTCTCGCAGATCCCCGACCCGGCCGGGCGGGCCGGCGTCGTCGGGCTGCTCTACCGCGGCACCGGCGAGACGCTGCCGCCGCAGGTCGTCGACCTCGGGCTGGGCCTGTTCCACCGGATCATCATGCTGCTGCACGGCGGATCGTACGGGCTGCGCTCGGTGCACCTGCCGCACGCGCCGCTGGCCCCGATAGACAGCTACACCGGCTTCTTCGGCGCGGACGTGCGTTTCGACCGGGCGGACGCGGTGCTGCGGGTGCCCGCCGCGCTGGCCTCCACCGCGGTGCCGGGCGGCAACCAGGTGCTGCGCGACATCGCGCTCGACTACATCACCAGCCACTTCCCGGCGCCGGGCCGGGCACTCTCCGGCCGCGTGCACCTGCTGCTGACCCAGGCCCTCGGCTCGTCGCCGGTCGAGGTCGCGGCGATCGCCCGGCTGCTGCGCACCCATCCCCGTACGCTGCAGCGCCGGCTCGCCGCCGAGCAGACCACCTTCGAGACGATCCTCGACGACGTCCGGCGCGACACCGCGGCGCGGCTCATCACCCAGACCGACCTGCCGTTCATCCAGGTCACCGCGATGGTGTCGCTGGCCGAGCAGTCGGCGCTGAGCCGGGCGGTGCGGCGCTGGTTCGGCGTCACGCCACGGGAGCTGCGGGCCACGGGGGAGGACCCGTACCGGTGAGTCGGATCCCGCCCCACGGGTCGGGCTCGCCGAGCCGGGCGCGGGCGCGGCCGTCGCCGATCCGCACGGTCGCCTCCCGGATCCCGGCCCGCAACTGCGCCGTGAGTGCCTCGTCCGGCGCGGCCCGGCCGGCCCAGCGGTACCGCCCCTCGACCGGCTCGAACCGCACCGACAGCCGCACCACGGCGGTGACGGCGACGTCACCGGCCTCGATCGTGACCTCGCCCCGGTAGTCCTCGCTCATCGCCCATCCACCGCCCGGGCCATCGCGGCCAGCCCGCCCGGGGTGTCGGCCGCCCGGCGGATGCCCGAGATGCCGTCCCACATCAAGGCCGTCAGGTAGTCCGCCAGGGCCGTGCGGCTGATCGGCTGCCGCTCCCGCAGCCACCAGTCGCCGGCGCTCTGCACGTAGCCGACGAGCCCGAACGCCCACGGCAGCGCCGGCCCCGAGTCCAGGCCCAGCGCGCGCAGCCGGTCGCCGAGGATCCGGGCGAGCCCGCCGGCCACGGTGCCCATCGCGTCGGCGACCACGTCGGCGTCCCGGGCGATGCCGCGCTGTTTCACCACGAAGCGGTACACGTGCGGGTCGGCCTCGATGAACGACAGGTACGCGTCGATCGCGGCGGCGACGACCTCGCGCTCCTCCCGTACGGCCGCGACCGCGGGTGCGATGGCCTCGACCACCGCCCCGGCCGCGTGCCGCCCGACGGCCAGCCAGAGCCCCGACCGGTCGGTGAAGTAGCGGTAGAGCACGGGTTTGCTCACCCCGGCGTGCGCGGCCACGGCGTCGATGCCGGAGTCCGGCCCGAGCTCGCGGATCGCCTCGATCACGGCCTCGACCAGCTCGCCGCGGCGCCGCTCGCGATGGTCGGCCCAGCGGCGGCTGCGCCCGTCGGGACGGTTGACGCCTTTATCGACCGAGTTCATAGTACTAGAAGTAGCTGTTACTTCCGGTAACGTCAACCCTAGGAGCCCCCCATGGTCCTCTCCGATCGGGCACAGACCGCGACCCGGCTGCTGCGTTCCTCGGCCGAGCACTCGTACGACCCGGAAGTGGAGATCGACTGGGACGCGCCGCTGGTCGAGGGCCGCTGGTTCACGCCGCAGCACCGCTCGACCCTCTACGGCACCGACCTGTGGGACACGCTCAGCGAGGAGCAGCGGATCACGCTGACCCGCCACGAGGTCGCCAGCATCGCCTCGCTCGGCGTCTGGTTCGAGACGATCCTGATGCAGCTGCTGATCCGCGAGTACTACCGCCAGGACCCCACCGCCGCGCACGCCCAGTACGCCCTGACCGAGATCGCCGACGAGTGCCGCCACTCGGTGATGTTCGGCCGCATGATCGACAAGCTGGGCTGTCCGGTCTACCGGCCCGGCGGGTTCGACGACGCCCTCGGCAAGTGGATCGCGGCCACCGCGACCGGCCCCCGGATGTACGCGGCCATCCTGATCGCCGAGGAGATCCTCGACGCCCTCCAGCGCGAGGCATCGGCCGACGAGACCGTCCAGCCGCTGGTCCGGATGGTGTCGCGGATCCACGTCATCGAGGAGGCCCGGCACGTCCGCTACGCCCGCGAGGAACTCGCCCGCCAGGTGCGCGCGGCCGGCACCCGCCGGCTGGCGTTCGACCGGCTGGTGATCGCGCGGGCCGCGTACCTGACCGGCCGCCGGCTCGTCAACCCGGCGGCGTACCGCTCGGTCGGCATCGACCCGGCCGCCGGCCGCCGGGCCGCGCTGGCCAACCCGAACCACCGCGAGACGATGCGCTGGGCCGGCGAGCGGGTCGTCGGCTACCTTCGGGACCTCGACCTGATCGGCGGCCCCGGCCTGGCCCTGTGGCGCCGCTCCCTGCTGCTCTGACCGGTCCGCCGCGCTCCGCCGCCGGATTGTGGCGGAGGTCGCAGCGGGTATACGGCCCAAACCTCTGGCGTGCAGCCCCACTTTGACGATATGTGCCTTCGCGGACGGCTCGTCAGGCAGCAGCCCGTTGATTCGGCCGGTTGACATGCGAGGTGTGTGGTGCGACGAGACAGGGATCGGCTCACGGTGGCGACCGTGGTCAACCCGGAGACCCATGGAATCGAGTGGGAGTCCCGGGTCGAGGAGTACGAGGACGACCTGCTGGTCATCCCCGCGCCGCCACCGGAGCTGGAGATCGGCGTCCCGGCGGACGACGACGTGATCAACATCGCGTGGAACCGCCCGCCGCACCGCTACCGGGTCCGCACGGAGCTGGTCGCCTCCTCGCAGTCGCGCTGGCGGCTGCGCGTCCTGAGCGAACCGGAGCCGGTCACCCGCCGAACCTTCTTCCGGGGCGGCGGCGGCGAGACGGCACAGCTTCGCCACGAGGGCGACAGGGGCTGGCACTCCGCGACCGTCGAGGACGTCAGCGAGGCGGCGCTGCGCTGCTACGTCACCGACCTCCAGTTCATCGAGGGCGACCCGGTGCACGCGCGGGTCTCGCTGGGTGACGACAGCCTCGAGGTGAACGGGACCGTGCTGCTCACCCGCGAGTCGAACAAGGCGGCCGGCGACGACGCCGAGGTGGTCATCACCTACACGCTGGCCGAGTCCCAGGCCCAGCAGGTGCGTCGTTACCTGCTGGAATGGCAACTCGCCGAGCGTCGCCGCGCCGCCGCGGCCGAAGACTAGGCCCATCGACGCGGGCGGTGACCGGCCGGACCACCAAGGGCGGTCACCGGCCGCAGTGGCGTGGGCGACCGCTGACCGGGACTGCCGCGGGTGGCGACCGGCCAGCCACCTCACCACCTCTGGATCTTGTAGGCGACGGTGCATTCGCACCCACCGCCTACAAGATCCATTTTTTTGTGGCTTACGGCCGGTTCGGGCGGTAGGTCGCCGTGACGGTGCCGCTTCCGCACTTGATCTTCTTCTTGGCGTTGCCGGTCGCCTGGGCGTAGATGCAGACCGTGCGGGAGCCGACCAGCGCGGCCGTACCCCGGAACGGGATCGCCGTCCATCGAGCCCATCGCGTCCTCAACACCAGTGACCTCCGCGTACCCGGCGCCGGGGGGATTCCGGCGGCGGTCCGAGGGGATGTGTCGGCCGCGATGGTGGCGCTATGAGGCTTATATACCTTACGTCGGGTGGCCCCACCCGATCGGACGAGGTCGGCTAGCGTCGTCCTCTCGTGCCGAACCGAGGGGAGGGCCAGTGGGCAAGACGGGGGGAGTGTTCTGCGTCGAAGGTCAGTGGGAGGACGACCTGACCAGTCGCGGCTCCGTGCTGCCCACCCTCGAGCTGCTCGAACGTCTCGGCAGCATCCGCTTCATCCACCGGGACACGGCCACCACCGAGGAGCTGCACTACTACCTGGACAGCTGGCTGTCGCGCAAGTACGCGGACTTCAAGGTCGGCTTCTTCGCCCTGCACGGCCAGCCGACCCAGCTCTGCCTGACCAGCAAGCAGACGGTCGAGCTGGACGAGGTCGCGGCCTGGATGTCGGGCCGCTGCGGCGGGCGGACGCTGTACTTCGGCAGCTGCTCGGTGCTGCGCGCCTCGGACCGGGTGCTGCAGGACTTCCTGCACGAGACCAAGGCCGCGATGCTGTGCGGCTTCACCAAGTCGATCGACTGGGTGGAGTCGGCGGCCTTCGAGACGGTCGTGCTGAACGCCCTGGTCAACGGCGGCAAGATCGACAGTGCGGAGCGGCTGATGCGCTCGTCGCGCTGGACGGCGCTCTCGGACCATCTCGGCTTCCGCGCGGTGTACGCGAACGGGCGCTGAAGGGCCGCCGGGTGCCTACAGGTTGAGGGTCCAGGACTTGATGGTGCCGACGTGATCGCGTGGTGAGAAAGCCGCCTTCGTGAGGCACTGGTGACGAGGGTCGGGTATGACCCCTTCGCCCCATCGGTTCCGGGCGTCGCCTTACTGCTTCACAGGGTGCCCGTGCGCCGGATGCGAACCGCAAAAGGCCTGGTCAGCGCGGTGACGAAGGCGAACGGACGACACCGGGCGGCGGATCGGGGAGGCAGGGTGGGAGCCGGACGCGACCGTCGCGTCCCGCCATCACCTCAAGGGAGCCGGCATGACCGCCGAGAACCCCGGCGGCCGCGGGCTGCCTCGTCGCTCGCTGCCGGCCCTCGCCGTGCTCGCCCTGCTGGCCGGGTGCGCCGCGGACCCCGCCGCGACGGACCGGGTCGCGGCGAACCCGGCGCCGCCGCCGTCCGTCGCCGGCTCGGCGGCACCGGCCACGCCGGCCGCGGTCCCGTCCGTCTCCGCCCCGCCGTCGCCGTCGCCGTCGGCCACCACGAAGGCGGCGGCCGGACGCGGCGGACCCGTGCCGTTCCGGGCCGGCCGGGCCATGCTCGGCTCGTACCTCTCGCTGGGCGGGAAGTCGCTGAAGGAGAGCCTCGCGCTGCGCCGCGACCAGTTGGGCCGCGACCAGAGCATCGTGCACGTCTTCTACCCCTGGGACGGGTACGTGCCCTCGTCGGAGCCGGCCGTCGCCCGCTCCAGCACGCTCATGGTCTCGTGGCACGGCGCGCCGTACGCCGGGATCAACGACGGCTCGTCCGACCGCAACATCGCCCGGGTCGCCCGGAAGCTGGCCGGGATGAAGCGGCCGATCCTGCTGCGCTGGGGCTGGGAGATGAACGGCGACTGGTTCGAGTGGGACGGCACGCACAACGGCCGGGACACCGCCGGGTACGTCAAGGCCTGGCGCCGGATGCACCGGATCTTCCGCGAGCAGGGTGCCGACAACGTCGCCTGGGTCTGGAGCCCGAACTGGAACTCGGGGCCGAACGTGTCCTGGAACCGTTTCCAGCGCTACTACCCCGGCGACGACTACGTCGACTGGGTGGGCGTGTCCGGCTACGACTTCTACAACGAGACGCCGAAGACCCTGTTCACCGCCGTCTGCGCGGCCTACGGCAAGCGCAAGCCGATCATCCTCAGCGAGACCGCCGCGGTGGACGCCGGCGGCATCAGCAAGGCGGCGTGGATCGCGAAGCTCTCGTCCTGGGTCGAGGACACCCCGGCGGTCGGCGCGGTGGTCTGGTTCGACACCGACACCCAGGAGGACTCCGCGCACAACTTCCGGTTCGACACGGACCGCAAGGCGCTGGCCGCGTACCGGGCGATGGCGCGCAGCGACAGATTCTCCGGCTGAGCCGGCGCGGGAGTTTCCGCGCGCGGCGATGTGGGTGGGCATCCGGGGGTGCGTGCCGCCCGGCAGGTGTGCTGACATGGGTCTCGTGACCCAGATGACCCGGCGGGGTATACCGTCCGATGTGCCCGTTCCGGCGCCGCGACCGTGAGCCGGGCCATCGCCTCGGCCCTCGAGGCGGCCGAGTCGGCGGCCCGGGCCGCGGGTGTCGTGATCCGGCCGGTGTCCGGCCTGGCCGAGCTCGAGTCCCTCGACCGGCTGCTCGCCGGCATCTGGCAGGAGGACCCGGACAGCCCCCTGCTGACCACCGAGCTGCTGCGGGCCCTGGCGAAGTCCGGCAACTACGTGGCCGGCGCGTACGACGGCGCGACCCCGGTCGGGGCCGCGGTCGCGTTCTTCTCCGCACCGGCGAACCGCGAGCTGCACAGCCACATCGCGGGCGTCGGCCGCGCCGGTGCCGGCCGCGGCGTCGGTTTCGCCCTCAAGCTGCACCAGCGGGCCTGGGCCCTGCAACAGGGCGCCACCGTGATCAGCTGGACCTTCGACCCCCTCGTCGCCCGCAACGCCTACTTCAACCTGGCGAAGCTCGCCGCGGTGCCGGCCGCGTACCTGCCGAACTTCTACGGCGCGATGCACGACCGGATCAACGGCGACGACGACAGCGACCGGCTGCTCGTGTACTGGGATCTCCTCGCGCCCGCGGTCGTCGCGGCGGGCGCCGGGCGGCGGCACCGCTGCGCGCGCCCGGAGACCGCGACCGTGGCGCTGCGCCGTGGCGCCGACGGCGGCCCCCAGCCGGGCTCCCCGCAGGGGCGGACCGTGCTGGTCGCCGTCCCCGAGGACGTCGAGGCGCTGCGCCGGGAGGCCTCGGGCGTCGCCCGGCGGTGGCGGGTCGCGGTCCGCGACACCCTGACGACCCTGCTCGGCGACGGCCTGCGGTTCACCGGCTTCGACCGCGACGGCTGGTACGTGCTCACCCGCGCCGCCGAGGGCCGGCGCCCTTGAGGCTCGAGGGCGTCGAGCTGCGCCGCGTCAGCATGCCGCTCGTCGCGCCGTTCCGCACCTCGTTCGGCACCGAGACCGCCCGCGACATCCTGCTCGTGCGGGTCGTCACCGCCGCGGGCGAGGGCTGGGGCGAGTGCGTGGCGATGGACGAACCGCGGTACTCGCCCGAGTACACCGGGGCGGCCGCCGACGTGCTGCGCCGCTTCCTGATCCCTGCGCTGGCCGCGGTACAGCGGCTGGACGCGTACGCGGTGGGGCCCGCCCTGGCGCCGTTCAAGGGTCACCGGATGGCCAAGGCCGCGCTGGAGACGGCCGTGCTCGACGCCGAACTGCGCCGGCAGGGCCGGCCGCTCGCCCGCGAGCTCGGAGCCGTGCACGACCGGGTGCCGTGCGGCGTCTCGGTCGGCATCATGTCGTCGGTCGCAGAGCTGCTCGACGCGGTCGGCGGCTACCTCGACGCCGGCTACCGGCGGATCAAGCTGAAGATCGAGCCGGGCTGGGACGTCGAGCCGGTCCGCGCGGTACGCGAGCGCTTCGGCGACGACGTGCCGCTGCAGGTGGACGCGAACACGGCGTACACCCTGGCGGACGCGCGGCACCTCGCCCGGCTCGACCCGTTCGGCCTGCTGCTGATCGAGCAGCCGCTGGACGAGGAGGACCTGCTCGGGCACGCCGAGCTGGCGCGGCGGATCGGCACCCCGGTGTGCCTCGACGAGTCGATCACCTCCGCCCGGACGGCCGCCGCGGCCATCACGCTGGGCGCGGCGGCGATCGTCAACGTCAAGCCCGGCCGGGTCGGCGGCTACCTGGAGGCCCGCCGCATCCACGACGTCTGCGCCGCGCACGGCGTGCCGGTCTGGTGCGGCGGGATGCTCGAGACCGGCCTGGGCCGGGCCGCGAACGTGGCCCTGGCCGCGCTGCCGGGCTTCACCCTGCCCGGCGACACGTCCGCCTCCGAGCGCTACTACCGCACCGACATCACCGCGCCGTTCGTTCTGCGCGACGGCCACCTGACGGTGCCGACCGGCCCCGGCCTCGGCGTCGAGCCGGTACCGGAGATCCTGCGGGAGGTCACCACGGCGACGGAGTGGATCTCGCTGTAGCCGGGCGGCCGTGAATCTGTCGGACCCCCTCACTATGTTCTGCGCATGGTTTCGGCGGCGTACTCGTATCTCGGCTCCTCGGCGCTGGCGGACGGCCTCCGCCTGCAGACCTCCGGCGGCCCGGCGGCGCATCCCCGGTTCTTCACCGGATTCCTGACCGATCCCGGCGCCGCGGCCACCGGCCTGCTGGCGGTCGCCGAGGTCGCCCGCACCCGTTACTTCCGGCCGGTGAGCCCGGCCGGCCTCGACCCGGTGGTGACCGCGGGTTCCGACCGGCTGCGCTTCGAGTCCTTCTCGGGCTGCTGCGGCGTCTATGCCCGGCTCGACGTGCTGCCCGCCGGCATCGACGGGGAGATCGTCGCCCACGGCACCACCAACGTCGACGTCAACCTGCCGCTGCAGCGCGCGCTCGGCCGCGTCGGCCGCGCCGATCCCCTGCACCTCGCGGTCGGGCCGGACGACCTCACCGTCACGACGTTCGGCGGCCCGCTCGTCGAGCGCAAGGTGCCGTTGCCGTCGCGCTGGCTGCGCGGCTTCGCCGAGGCGCAGGTGCTGACCTCCCGGTTCGACCTGCGCGCCGAGCTCGGCGTCGCCGAGGCGCGTGCGCTGCTCAACCGGCTGCCCGCCGGCGGCACCGCGGTGCTGTGGGCCGTACCGGCCGGGCGCTCGCTGCGCATCACGTCCCGGCCGGTGCCCGGCGCCGTCTGCCTGGCCGGCGCCGGGCGGCTGGCCGCGCTGCGGCCGTTCCTGCGCCATGCCACGGTGCTGCGGGTCTACGGCCCGCCGGTCGCCGCCGGCAGCGGTCCCGTGGCCGGCACGTGGGAGCTCGGCATGCCGGGCCTGCGGCTCTCGCTGACGCTCTCGCCCGAGCCCTACCGGGGCTTCTCCGGTGAGGGCGCGGTGCTCGAGGCGCTGTCGAGCGACGACGTGGCCGACGACGCCGAGCTGATCAGCGCCCTGCTCTCGTGGGATCCGGCGATCGACGTCCACGCGCTCGCGGACGCGGCGGGCCTCGACTCCGCACGGGTCCGGGCCGCGCTGACCGCGCTCGGCACCGCGGGCCGGGTCGGCTTCGACGCGGCCGAGGCGGGCTACTTCCACCGCACGCTGCCCTACGCGGCCGACGTCGTCGCGACGATGAATCCCCGGCTCGCCGGCGCCCGGGCGCTGGTCGAGGCCGGCGCGGTCAGCGTCACCGGCGATCTCGCGACCGTCCGCGGCGCCGACGACACCTACCGGGTGCGCCACGCCGACGGCGCGTTCTCCTGCACCTGCCGGTGGTGGGCGAGGCACCGGGGCGAACGAGGTCCGTGCCGGCACGCGCTCGCGGTGCGCATGGTCCGCGCGGGCGAGCCCGACCGCGCGGAGGCGACGGCGTGAGCCTGGACTGGGAGCTGCTCGACCGGCACCTGCAGAAGGCCGAGCACGCCGCGGTCACCGGCCTGCTGCTGGCGGCCACCGAGGAGGAGCGCCTGGCGCTCGCACCGCGGGTGGAGGCCCGGATCAAGGCCACCCGGGCCGATGACTGGTGGACCTCCGGGGTCGACCGGGCGGGCGGCTACGCCCTCGCCGTGATCGGTTGCATGCCGTCCGGCGCCCGGGCGGCCGCGCTGCTCTGCCGGCGTGACATGCGCGATCGGTGGAGCGCGATCCCGGCCGACCGGTTCCTGCGGATCGCGCGTCACCGCGAGCTGTCCTGGCTGGGCGACCTCGGTGTCCGGCTGGTCGAGCGCCTGTCGGCGCAGAACGCCCGGTGGGGAGGCTGGTCGTTCGTGTCCGCGTTGCTGCGTGCGGCGCAGCTCGCCCCGCCGGCCACCGAGGCGGTGCTGCGCGGGTGGCTCGGCGAGCTGAACGCGGACCGGGACAGCCTCACGCGGTACGCCGACCGGATGCGCGCCCACCCGTTCCTCGACGTGCTGCTGCCGTCGGTGTTCGACATCGACGGGCTCGGCGCGGAGCTCAACGGCGGCTTCTACCCCGCGGGCTCGTCCGGCTGGGACCCCACGTTGCGGTTCCCCGCCGCCGTGGCCCAGCTCGTCGCCGAGGGCCGGCTCGACCGCGGCACGATCGTCGCCGCCACCGTCGACCGCCTCGTCCGCGGTGACCGTGCGGCCTTCCTGCGCCCGTTCGTGCTGCTGCACGACGCGCTGACGCTCACCGTGGACGAGCTCGCCGAGCACGCTCGCGACTACGCCCGGCTCCTGCCGGACGCGCCGTCCACGGTGGCCACCCTCGCCCAGCGTGCCCTGCGCGCCGTGGGCGACGCCGGCCGGCTGGAGCTCGACACGTTGCTCGAGGCGAGCCGGCCCACGCTGGTGCGCAAGGAGAAGAACGTGGTGAAGGCGCAGCTCGCGCTCCTGGAAGCGGCCGCACGTCGAGAACCGGAACGCGCCGGCGAGGTGCTTGAGACGGTCGCCGAAGCCTTCGCCCACCCCGCGCTCGACATCCAGGAGCGCGCGCTGACGCAGATCGACCGGCGGGTCGCGGGGCTACCCGCGGACACCCTCGCGCGGCTGGCGGACGCGGCCACCGGGCTCGGCGGCGACCTGCCCGCCCGCGCCGCGGCGCTGTTCGGCGGGGCCGCGCCCGAGGCGGGTCCGCCGGTCGCACCCGCGCTGACGCGGCCCATGCCGCCGGCCGCGATGCCGCCGCCGATCGCCGACGCCGCCGAGCTGGCCGATGAGGTGGTCGCGCTCCTCTACGACCATTCGGCCGTCCGCTGGGAGCGGGTGCTGGCGGGCCTGGTGGCGCTGCGGGCCGCCGGCGAGACCGCCGCGCTCGCCGCGGCGCTCGGGCCGGTGCTCGACGGTCACGAGCACCACTTCGCGGAGCATCACTGGGGCCACTGGCAACGGATCGGCTTCCTGGGCGAGGCGATCCGCACCGTCATCGAGTCGCCGCGGCTCGGCGGCGGCCGGCCCGCCATGCTGGCCGGCGTCCGCGCGGCCTGGCAGGGTGTCAGGTCGGCGCTGGCGGACACGCCCGAGGGCATCCTGTCGCTGCGCATCGCCGAGATCTCGGTCCTGGCGGCGAAGGCGCCGGTGGCGCTGCTGGTCTCCACACCGACCCACGTCGACGGCGGCCTCGACGCCGAGGTGCTGCTGCAACGGCTGCTGCGGGCCGAGGCAGAGGGATGGCAGCCGTGGCGGCTGGACTTCGAGCAGGCGCTGCTGCGGGTGCACCGCGACGCCGGCGCCGGGCTTCGCCGGCGTGCGGGCGAGCTGACCACGCCCGTGGGCAAGGAGTTCGCCGAATGGCTGGCCGCGGGTGGCCTGCCCGACCCGGTCAGCACCCGCTTCGAGCAGCGGTCCACCGGGAAACGCTTCCCCGCCTACGCTCCGCCGCCCGTGGCGCGGCGGGTGGTCGCCAACCTCGAGCCGGTGCGTGCCGGCGGGCTCCGTCTGGAGAAGCAGCTGATCCCGCTGGCTCACCGGTCCAGCACCGACTACTTCAGCAGGGACCTCGTCGATGACACCGACGTGCTCGCCATGGTGTTGCCGCACCACCGGGAGGTCGTCGCGGCGTGGGCGCTGCTCGGCATCGCCGCTCTCGAGGATGAGGCGGGCCTCGGTGGCGGGACCCTGGTCCCGCGGCTAGCGGAGGGCCCGGGTCCGATCGGGCCGGCGATGACTCTCGCGCTGGCCTACCTGTGCGGCGCCCGGCACGAGTCCGACCGGGCTGCGGCCGTCGACGCCTTCCTGATCCTCGCCGCGCGGGACGAACCGTTCGCGGCCGCGGCCGGTGCGGACCTGGGCGACCTGTGCGGCGACGGCATCGTGAAGCTGAACCGCGTCGTGCTCGCGCTGGCCGACGCCCACCGCGCGGGAGCCTCCGCGGCCGTGTGGGAGGTCCTCGCCGCCGCCATCCCGTTGCTGCTGCCCAGGGCGCCGCGCGGCCTGCCGGACCTGCTGGAGCTCGCCAGCCGGGTGGCCGTCGAGACCGGCGCCCGAGGCGAGATCGCGCAGCTCGCCGCGGTGGCCGGCAGGCCGGGAAGCACGCGGCTGATCAAGGAGGCGAGGCGCCTGCGGGCAGTGCTCATGACCTGAACGGGCGTCGACGCGCACCGGCGCCGGGCCGACGCACGCCGCCCCGGCGGACGCGACTTCGCCACCGCCACCGCAGCGTTCGCATGCAGGGTCGGGCGGCGGGCAGGGGCGTGGATCAGGGTGCGGGCGGGGGAGCGGTGCTGTCGCGCCGCACCAGCCGGGTCGGTACCAGGACCGTTCCCGGGCCCGCCGGCTCGTTGCGGATCTGGCGCAGCAGGCCCTGCACGCAGCGGCGCCCGACCTCCGCGAAGTCCTGGCGCACCGTCGTGAGTGGCGGGATGAACGAAGAGGAGTCCGGGATGTCGTCGAAGCCGACGATGCTGACGTCGCCGGGGACGCCGCGGCCGTGCTCGTGCAGCGCCCGCAGCACCCCGAGCGCCATCTGGTCGTTGGCGGCGAAGATCGCCGTGCACCGCGGTTCCCTGGCCAGGGCCAGGCCGGCGCGGTAGCCGGAGTCCGCCGACCAGTCGCCGCGGTGCACCGGCGGCACGAAGCGGCCCGACTCCAGCAGCGTCCGGCGCCACGCCTGGGTGCGGCGTTCGGCGGCGAACGACTCGGCCGGCCCGGTCACGTGCCACACCGTCTCGTGTCCGAGGTCGAGCAGGTGCTGCACGGCCTGGCGCGCGCCGTCGGCCTGGTCGGTGTCGACCACCGGGTAGCGGTCGCCGGCGTCCGAGTCGACGACGACCACCTGCACGCCCGGCGGCAGCGTCAGGTTCGCTGCGTCGAGCAGGTGCACCTCCATGATCACGATGATGCCGTCGACCGCGAGTTCGCCGAGCCGGGTGAACGCACCGAGCACGCCGTCCTGGGTCGGCACCGCCACCGGGATCAGCGTGATCGCGTAGCCCTCCTGCGCCGCGTAGCCGGCGATGGCCTCTACCGTGCGGCTGTTGCCCGTGGTGGCGAGGGTGAAGAGGATGACGCCGATGGTGCGGAACTCGCCCAGCTTGAGCGCCCGCGCGGCGCTGTTGGGGCGGTAGCCCAGCTCCTGCATCGCGGCGAGCACCTGCATGCGGGTCGACTCGACGACGCCCGGGTGCCCGGTGGAGACGCGTGACACCGTCTGCGACGAGACGCCGGCCAGCCGGGCCACGTCGGCCATCGAGACCGCCCGCCCGGGGCGCCGGGTCCGGCCAGCCGTCATCGGCGGCAACTCCTTCTTGACGATCCGCAACCGGCGGTGAAACTATCACCTGCGATGTTAACGCAAACATGACGTTGCTCATCTCCTGGAAACCGCCGGCCAACCGATGGTGTGCGGTACGGGATGTTTACGCAAACATCGACGATCTGGCGGGAGGGGTGACACCGCGATGGCCGAGACGGCGATGGTTGCCACACGACGCCGGTCCTGGGTGGGCTGGCGGTTCGTCGCGCCCTTCATGGCCGTCTTCGCGCTGGTCTTCCTCGCGCCGATCGCGTACTCGATATATCTGAGCCTGTTCCGGAACCGGCTCGTCGGCGGCAACTCGTTCGTCGGCCTGGACAACTACCAGCAGGCGCTCACCGACCCGAGATTCTGGTCCGCGCTCGGGCGGGTCTCGCTCTTCCTGGTCGTGCAGGTGCCGGTCATGCTGTTCCTCGCCCTGCTGGTCGCGCTCGCGATCGACAGCGGCCGGCTCTACGGCAGAGGCTTCTTCCGGGTGTCGATCTTCCTGCCGTACGCGGTACCGGCGGTCGTCGCGACGCTGATGTGGGGCTTCATGTACGGCTCCCGCTTCGGCCTGATCGGCAACATCAACGACACCCTCGGCACGAGCCTGCCGGACCCGCTGCAGCCCGCCTGGGTGCTCGCGGCCATCGGCAACATCGTGACCTGGGAGTTCGTCGGCTACAACATGCTGATCTTCTACTCGGCGCTGCGCACGGTGCCGGGCACGCTCTACGAGCAGGCCGAGATCGACGGCGCCGGCGAGTTCCGGATCATCCAGGCGATCAAGCTGCCCGCCATCCGCGGCGCCCTGGTCGTCGCCACCATCTTCTCGGTGATCGGCAGCTTCCAGCTGTTCAACGAGCCGAGCATCCTGCAGAGCCTCGCGCCGAACGCGATCACCACCTACTTCACCCCGAACCTGTACGCGTACTCGCTCTCCTTCTCGGGGCAGCAGTACAACTACTCCGCCACCGTCGCCATCGTCATGGGCGTCATCACCATGGTCATCGCGTACGCCGTGCAGCTGCGCGGCACGAGGGAGCGCTGAGCCGTGGCGAAGCGGGCGCGCCGCCCCAGGAGCGCGGTACTGACCGCGCTCACCGCGATCGTGCTGGTGTACAGCCTGATCCCGCCGGCCTGGCTGGTCATCAACGCGACCAAGACGCAGGACGGGCTGTTCACGTCCTTCGGGCTGTGGTTCGACGACGGGCGCTTCGCGCTCTGGGAGAACGTCCGCGAGACGCTCACCTACGACGACGGCATCTTCCTGCGCTGGCTCGGCAACACCGTGCTGTACGTGATCGCCGGCGCCGGCGGCGCGACGTTCCTCGCCGTGCTCGCCGGCTACGGACTGGCGAAGTTCGACTTCCCCGGCCGGCGCGCGGTCTTCGCCACCGTCATCGGCGCGGTCGCCGTGCCCGGCACCGCGCTCGCCGTGCCGACCTTCCTGATGTTCAGCCGGATGGGCCTGACCAACACCCCGTGGTCGGTCATCGTCCCGTCGCTGATCACGCCGTTCGGGCTCTACCTGATGTGGACCTTCGCGGCCGAGGCGATCCCGGACGAGATCCTCGAGGCGGCGCGGGTCGACGGGGCGGGCGAGTCGCGGACCTTCTTCACGATCTGCGTGCCGATGCTCGCGCCGGGCATCGTCACGGTCCTGCTCTTCAGCATGGTCGCGACCTGGAACAACTACTTCCTTCCGCTGATCATGCTCAAGGACCCGGACTGGTACCCGCTCACCCTCGGGCTCAACGCCTGGAACGAGCAGGCCGCCACCGCGGGCGGCACGGCCGTCTTCCACCTCGTCATCACCGGATCGCTCCTCACGATCCTCCCGCTGCTCGCCGCGTTCCTGCTGCTGCAGCGGTACTGGCAGTCCGGCCTCGCCGCCGGCAGCGTCAAGCAGTAGAAGGGACCCCCATGCCCACTCTCACCCGGCGGCACCTGATCGCGGCGGCCGCGGCCGCAGCCACCACCCTCGCCCTCGCCGCGTGCGGCGACGACGACGAGGGCGGCGGGAGTTCCACGAACGGCGCCGTCTCCGACGCCGACGTCCAGGCGGCCCTGCGGAAGGGCGGCGCCCTGACGGTGTGGGCCTGGGAGCCCACCCTCAAACAGGTCGTCGCCGAATTCCAGCAGGCGTACCCGAGCGTCAAGGTCAACCTCGTCAACGCCGGCACCGGCAACGACCAGTACACCGCGCTGCAGAACGCGATCGCGGCCGGTTCGGGCATTCCGGACGTCGCCCAGCTCGAGTACTTCGCGCTGCCGCAGTTCGCCCTCGCCAAGTCGGTCACCGACCTGAGCCGGTTCTCGGCCGGGTCGCTGAAGGACAGGTACACCCCCGGACCGTGGGCGTCGGTGCACAGCGGCGACGGCGTGTACGGCCTGCCGATGGACTCCGGCCCGATGGCACTGTTCTACAACAAGCAGGTCCTCGACTCCCACGGCATCGCCATCCCGGCGACCTGGGCGGAGTACCTGGACGCCGCCCGCAGGCTGCACCGGGCCGACCCGAAGGCGTACATCATCAACGACACCGGCGACGCCGGCTTCACCACCAGCCTGATCTGGCAGGCCGGCGGCAAGCCGTACCGGGTGGACGGCACCGACGTGACAATCGACTTCACGGACCCGGGCTCGACCGAGTTCGTCCGGGTCTGGTCGGCGCTGATCAGCGAGAAGCTGCTGGCGCCGATCGCCTCGTGGAGCGACCAGTGGTTCCAGGGCATCGGCAACGGCTCGATCGCCACCCTGGCGACAGGCGCCTGGATGCCGGCGAACTTCACCTCGAGCGCGCCGAGCGGCGCCGGCAAGTGGCGCGTCGCCCCGCTGCCGCAGTGGCAGGCGGGTGCGGGGGCGAGCGCGGAGAACGGCGGCAGCTCGCTGGCCATACCGGAGAAGACCGCCGCCAAGACCCTGGCGTACGGCTTCATCAGGTACGCCGCCGAGGGCGACGGCGTGCAGGTCCGCATCGACAACGGCGCCTTCCCGGCGACCACCGCGCACCTGCGGTCGCCGGAGTTCCTCGGCGCCGGGTTCGAGTACTTCGGCGGCCAGAAGGCGAACGAGATCTTCGCCCGGTCCGCGCAGCAGGTGGTGACCGGCTGGTCGTACCTGCCGTTCCAGGTCTACGCCAACAGCGTCTTCAACGACACCGTCGGCAAGGCGTACGTGTCGTCGACGACCCTCGCGGACGGCCTCAGGGCGTGGCAGGAGCAGTGCGCCAGGTACGGCACCGAGCAGGGCTTCACCGTCAAGT
The DNA here is from genome assembly GCF_040648555.1 of Actinoplanes sp. NPDC049118. Taxonomy (NCBI): domain Bacteria; kingdom Bacillati; phylum Actinomycetota; class Actinomycetes; order Micromonosporales; family Micromonosporaceae; genus Actinoplanes; species Actinoplanes sp. NPDC049118. Next base: position 230,384 of record NZ_JBEZDY010000013.1, on the reverse strand, counting down.
GACGCCGCACCGAGGAGATCGCGTGGAGACCCCGTACCGCTGGCTGCGCCGGCCGGACCCCGCGGCCGCGCCCCGGCTGGAGTACGGCGCGGACTACAACCCGGAGCAGTGGCCGCGCTCCACCTGGGACGACGACGTCCGGGCCATGCGGGCCGCCGGGATCACCGTCGTCTCGCTCGCGATCTTCTCGTGGGCGCGCCTGGAGCCGGCCGAGGGCGAGCACGACTTCGGCTGGCTCGACGAGGTCATGGATCTGCTGCACGCCGGCGGCATCGCGGTCGACCTGGCCACGGCGACGGCGTCCCCGCCGCCGTGGCTGACCGCGAAGCACCCCGAGATCCTGCCGGTGGACCGGAACGGCGCGACCATGTGGCCGGGCGGCCGCCAGCACTGGCGCCCGACCTCGCCCGTCTTCCGGGAGCACGCGCTGCGGCTGGTACGCACGATGGCCGGGCGCTACCGCTACCACCCGGCGCTGGCCGCCTGGCACATCTCCAACGAGCTGGGCTGCCACAACGTCTACGACTACTCCGACGACGCCGCCGCCGCGTTCCGCACCTGGCTCCGGGCCCGGTACGGCGATCTCGCCGCGCTGAACGCGGCCTGGGGCACCGCGTTCTGGTCGCAGCACTACGGCGACTGGGCGCAGATCCTGCCGCCCCGCCGGGCGGCGACCCACCCCAACCCGACGCAGCAGCTCGACTTCAAGCGCTTCTCGTCCGACGCGCTCAAGGACTACCTGCGCGCCGAGCGCGAGGTGCTGCGCGAGCTCACCCCGGACGTTCCGGCCACGACGAATTTCATGGTCATGGGCGAGCAGAACTCGATGGACTACGCGGACTGGGCGGCGGAGGTCGACTTCGTCTCCAACGACCACTACGTGCGGCGCGGCCCGCGCGCCCTCGACGAGCTCTCCTTCTCGGCGAACCTCACCGGGCACCTCGCGGGCGGCCGCCCGTGGTTCCTGATGGAGCACTCGACCGGCGCGGTGAACTGGCAGCCGGTCAACGTGGCGAAGAAGCCCGGCGAGCTGGCCCGCGACTCGCTGACCCACGTGGCGCACGGCGCGGACGCGGTCTGCTTCTTCCAGTGGCGCCAGTCCGCGGCCGGCGCGGAGAAGTACCACTCGGCGATGCTGCCGCACGCCGGGCGGGACAGCGAGGTCTTCCGGTCGGTGGTCGCCCTCGGCGACACGCTGCGCCGGCTCGCCCCGGTCTCGGGTACGGCGCGGAGCCCGGCGCGGGCGGCGATCGTCTTCGACTGGACGTCGTGGTGGGCCAGCGAGCAGGACTCGCACCCGACCGACCGGCTGCGTTACCGCCAGGAGGCCCTGGACTGGTACTCGGCGTTCCTCGACCTGGGCGTGCGCGCGGACGTGGTGCCGGTGGCGGCGGACCTGACCGGTTACGGCCTGGTGGTCGCGCCGGTGCTGCACGTCGTCCCGGCCGCGCTGGCGGAGCGGCTGCGGGCGTACGTGCACGGCGGGGGGAACCTGGTGACCACCTACTTCTCCGGCATCGTCGACGAGCACGACCACGTCTGGCTCGGCGGCTACCCGGGGCCGCTGCGTGAGCTGCTCGGCATCCGCATCGAGGAGTTCGCGCCGCTGATGGACGACGAGCGGGCCGAGCTCGACAACGGCCTGATCGGCACCCTCTGGACCGACCGGCTCAGGGTCACCGGCGCGGACGTCGAGGTGCTCGCGTCGTACCGGGACGGGCGCCCGGCCATCACCCGCCGGGCGGCCGGAACGGGCTCGGCCGCGTACATCTCGACCCGGCTCGGGCCGGACGGCCTGGCCGGGGTGCTCGGCGAACTGCTGACCCGAGCCGGGATCGGCAGCGAACTGCCGGCGGCGCTGCGCGGCCGGGTGGAGCTCGCGGTCCGGGAGGACTTCTGGTTCCTGATCAACCGCACGGCCGAGCCGGCCGAGCTGACCGGCCTGGACGGCGAGCCGCTGCACGGCTCGGCGGCGCTGCTCGAGCCCGGGGGAGTCGCGGTCCTGCGCCGCCCGGCGTGACGGGCGGGGTCCCCTCGCCGCTCACCTGAAAAGTTTTCCCGCCGGGCGGGCAACCTTTCGGGCCCCGCGGCCCACTGAGGGGGCAAGTGATCCGCGGGGAGGCCGTTCCAACAGGACCTCAACCGGCCTCCCCGCGGGTTCCTGATCGACGGCCCTCGAAGCGACATCGTGTTCCGCCGCCGGCGAGGGCACCGGGCGCCCCGGCACCTCCGCGATATTCGCCAGGCGTCCGGCTGAACCCCGGCTGCTCCGGTTCCGTTATCCCCCACAGCCGGGGCAGCCGGTTTCCACCCACCGACAGGAAGGACCGTGTGAGGGACACCGATCACGAGCGCGCCTTCCGGCGTTTCTTCGAGCAGCACCACGCGGACCTGTCGCGGCTCGCCTACCTGGTCACGGGCGATTCCGGCGTGGCCGACGACCTGGCGGCCGACGCGTTCGTCGAGGTGTGGCGGCACTGGGAGCGGGTCGAGGCCGCCGACAGCCCGATCGCGTACGCCCGCGGCATCCTGGCCAACCTGGCCCGCCAGTGGATCAAGCGGCAGAGCCGGGAGCGGCTGGGCCTGCTCGGCCTCGGCCTGCTGCGCCGCGACCGCGCCGAGCCCGACACGCCGGCGGTCCTCGACGTCCGGGCGGCCCTGCGCCACCTGCCGCTGCGCCGCCGCGAGTGCGTGGTGTTGCGGTACGCGTTCGACGTGCCGGAGCGCGAGGTCGCCGAGATCCTCGGCATCTCGGTCGGCGCGGTGAAGAGCCTGACGTCGCGTGGGGCGGCGCAGCTGTCCGGGTACCTCGAGCAACTGCCGGTCACGACGGGAGGACTGAGTGCGTCAGCTTGATGAGCGCGACCTCCGCGTCGTGCTGCGCGAGGAGGCGGAACGGCACCGGCCGGACCGGGGGGCGATGCTGGACCGGATCGCCCGCGGCCGCGCCGAGCACGCACCCGGGCCGAAGGGGCGCGTCCTCGCGCTGCTGCGGCCGGCGGCCGCGGCGCTCGCGGTGGCGGTGGTGCTCGTGCTGGCGATCGCCGGCGTGCGCATCGCCGACCGGGGCCCGGAGCCGGACGGCGCACCGGTGGCCGCGCCGACCGCCGTCGCGCCGCCGGCCTCCGCGACGCCGGCCACCCGGCCGCCGGAGTCCCCGCGGGCGTCGGTCAGCAGCGCTACCAGCACGAAGACGAAGGAGCCGCCGCGGGCCGAGCCCGGCCGGGACGGGTTCCTGTCCTCGGCGGGCGCGGTAGACCGGAACTCCAACGACGGCTGGGCGCAGGGCAACGTGGTGCTCACCAACACCAGGACCCTGACCGCGCTGGAGGTCACGGTCAACGTCGCGATGACGCCGGGTCTGGTCGAGACCGGCCGGTTCAGCACCGTGCCGGCGAACCTGCTGACCGTCACCAGCGCCCGCAAGGGCGACCTGCTGGTGTTCCGCTTCACCCTGGTGAGGGGCGCGGTGCTCGCCCCGGGCAGCTACACCTTCGCGGTGCAGTTCAACCACGCCGCGGGCCGGCGCTCCGCGGCCGGCGACACCTACGCCGCCGAGGCGACGGCCGCGGGCGGGGACGCCCAGGTCTCTGGGGTGTTCAGGGCTGGGTGACCGGGTCGCCGCAGACCCGGTCGCGGCCGCTGCGCTTGGCGGCGTAGAGGTTGCGGTCGGCGGCGGCCAGCACCGCGCCCGCGGTCGGCCCGGCGCCGGACACGGTCGTGACCCCGATGCTGCAGGTCACCCCCAGCTCGCGGGTGACCTGCGCCCAGTCGTGCCCGGCCACCTCCATCCGGATGGTCTCCGCGGTGATCCAGGCCGCGGCCTCGTCCGCGCCCGGCAGCAGGACGACGAACTCCTCGCCGCCGAGCCGGGCGACCACCGCCTCGTCGGGCGCGGTGGCGGTCAGCAGGGCGGCGAAGCGCCGCAGGACCACGTCCCCGGTCGCGTGTGACAGCGTGTCGTTGATCCGCTTGAAGTGGTCCAGGTCGATCAGCACGACCGAGAGCGGCCCCGCCTCCGCGCCGACCGCGGCGAGCGCCACCGGCAGCTCCTCGTCGACGTGGCGCCGGTTGTGCAGCCCGGTGAGCGCGTCGCGGTGCGCCAGTTCGCGGAACTCGTCGGTGGCGCGGCGCGCCTCCTCCGCCTGGTACACCGCCTGCAGCGCCCGGGACCGGGCGTCCTGCTCCGCGGAGGTGAGCACCCGCGTCTCGACGTGGAAGCGGCGGTACTCCTCGAACGCCTCCCGGTAGCGCCCGGCGGCGGCGTACACGAGGGCCTGCTGCTCGCGGGCCCGGGCCTGCAGCCCGGCCAGGCCGTGTTCGGCGCACAGCAGCAGGACCCGGTCGAGCATCGCCTGGGCGCTGGCGATCTCGCCGAGCTCGCGCTGGGCCTCGGCGGCGGTGAGCAGGCCCTCCTCGATGGCGTTGCCCTCGTCGACCAGGTACCGGGGTACGTCGTCGGCGAGCAGCGGCCCGAGGATGTTCTCGACGTCGGCATGCCGGCCGGCCAGCATCGCCACCCGGGCGATGGTGTCCAGGATGGTGCCGGTCAACGGGAATCCGGTGCTGTCGGAGGTCGCCCGGATCTTCCGCTCGAGGTCCTCCGCGGCACGCAGGTCGCCGCGCTCGCATGCGGTGTACGCCATGTTGTTGAGCAAGTTGATCGCCAGTTCGCCGTCGCCGATGGCGGCGGCGAGGGCGAGCGCCTCGTCGAAGTTGCGCAGTGCCTCATCCGGCGAGCCGGTCTCGTCGAGCAGCACGGCGAGGCACATCAGGTGGCGGGCCCGGATGGGCGGCACGACGTCGTCGGCGGTGTGCGACATGCACTGCACGGCGTGTTCCAGCGCGGTGGCGTTGTCGCCGAGCTGGCGGAAGAAGATCGACAGGGCGCGGTGGCAGCGGGCCAGCAGATAGTCGTCGCCCAGCTCGACGGCCTCCGGGTAGACGAGGTGGGCGACGCGCCCCCCGGCGACCGTGTCGCCCTCCCGCAGCATGACGACGGCCCGGACGAGCCGCGCCCGCAGCACGAGGTCGGCCCGTCCGGCGGCGGCGGCCTTCCGCTCGACGCGCTGGGCGTAGGCCGTCTCGGTGTGCAGCGTCGCGGTGCTGCCGATCTCCAGGGTCAGCAGCTCCTCGGCCAGGCGGTCGGCGTAGGCCGGCGCGTGTGTCGTGGTCACGGTGCTCCTGACGGTGGGCAGGTGCCCAGATTTGCTGGCCGCAGGAGCGCGACGGGTGCGGTCGAGGTTGCGGACGGGTTGCGGCCCGGCCCGGGGGACGGGCCGGGCCGCGGGGCCTCGGGTGGGGTCGGTTACGGGGGTCAGGCGGCCGCGCAGGTCGGTGTCGGCGCCGTGTTCGTGCCGGTCCAGCTGGCGGTGAAGCCCCAGCTGGTGCTGCCGCCGGCCGGCACCGAGCCGTTGTACGACATGTTGCGGGCCGTCACGGCGGAGCCCGACGAGGTGACCGCGGCGTTCCAGGTGTTGGTGAACCGCTGGCCGCTGGGCCACGTCCAGGTCACGGTCCAGGAGGTGATCGCCGCGCCGCCGGCGGTGACGGTCACCGCACCCTGGAATCCGCCGCCCCAGGAGCCGGTCACCGCGTACGTCGCCGTGCACTGCCGGCCGGTCGGCGGGGGCGAGCTCGGGGGAACCGACGGCGAGGTCGGCGGGCTCGTCGGTGTGGTGGGCTGGGTGCCGCCGAAGACGGACGCCTCGCGGGAGGTCGCCTTGATGCCGTTGGCGCCGTTGAAGAGCCGCTGGCCCCAGGAGGTCAGCGCGCTTGCGTTGAAGTTCGTGACCAGGTCCAGGTACTCGACGCCGCCGCCGTTGCCGCTCCAGGACCAGCCGAGGTAGCCGATGCCCCGGGACTGCGCGGTGGCCAGGATGGTGTCCTCGTCGGGGTTGCCGTCGGAGTGGTTGTGGCCGAACTCGCCGACCACGATCGGCAGCCCGGCCGTGATGAACCGGCCCAGGTAGTCGTCGATCTCCGCCGCGGTGTCGAAGACGCCGTACATGTGGATCGAGAAGATGGTGTTGCGCTGCGGGTCGGTGGCGAAGACCGAGGCGGCGTTGTCGCGCATCGTGAAGGACCAGTCCTGGCCCCAGTTCGGCGCGTCCACCATGATCGAGTGCTCGAAGCCGGCGGCGCGCAGCCGGGTGATCGCGTTCTTGGTGTCCGCGACCCACCCCGCGGTGCCGGTGTTGCCGTACGGCTCGTTGCCGATGTTCAGGATGACGTAGCGCTCCTGCCCGGCGAGCGCGCTCCTGATCGCGATCCAGTAGTCGACGGCCCGGGCCAGGGTCGTGGCGGCGGACTCCTCGCCGTACCCGGTGGTGTCGTGCACCTCCAGGACGCAGATGAGCCGGTTCGCCTTGCACTGGGTGATGACGTTTGTGACGTCGGCGGCGTCGTTGCGGGTCCAGCGGTCGCCGCTGCTGAGGACCACACGGACGGTGTTGGCGCCAAGCGCCTTGATGTCGGCGAGCGAGCCGAGCTTGTCGGCGTACCAGGTGTGTGCGTGGTTGACGCCGCGCATCACGAAGGCGTTGCCGTTGGCGTCCAGGATGCGGCTTCCGCTGACGGTGAACCCGGCGGCGGCCTGGGCCGGCTGCGCCGTCACGGCGACCACGCCGGCCACCGCCACCAACAGGGCGGCCAGGCCGCCGAACAGTCTGCGTCGTCTCACGGGTGTCCTCCTCGGGCGGCGCACGCGGCGCCGTTCGTTCGGGTGAAGGTTTTCGGGAGCGCTCCCACGATGGATCGACAGGCATCTTCCTACCTACTCGGTTCAGTTGTGTCAACACGCAGGAAACCTTCCCGTTACATCGAAATGTTTCGAGCTCTTGACAACGAAATGACGGCGGGCCACATTCATGGGAGCGCTCCCACGAGAGACGTCCGTCGATGGCGTGCTCGGAGAGGAATCCCTTTGCGACGCCCATTCATCATCCTGGCGGTCGCCGCACTGCTTCTCGGTGCGACGACCTTCGTGGCGCAGGCGGCCGGCCGTCCTCCGGCCGCCGGCGCGGCGGCGGCCGCGTCCGCCGACACGTACGCCTGGAAGAACGTGCGCATCGACGGCGGCGGATTCGTGCCCGGCCTGGTCTTCAACCGCACCGAGAAGAACCTGATCTACGCGCGCACCGACATCGGCGGCGCATACCGCTGGAACCAGGCCGGCCAGAACTGGGTGCCGCTGCTCGACTGGGTGGGCCAGGACGACTGGGGCTACAACGGAGTGCTCAGCATCGCCACCGACCCGGTCGCCCCCGACCGGGTCTACGCGGCCGTCGGCATGTACACCAACGGCTGGGATCCCAACAACGGCGCCATCCTGCGCTCCACCGACCGCGGCGCCACCTGGCAGATCACCAGGCTGCCGTTCAAGAACGGCGGCAACATGCCGGGCCGCGGCATGGGCGAGCGGCTGGCCGTCGACCCGCACGACAACAGCCACGTCTTCTTCGCCGCCGAGGGCGGCAACGGCCTGTGGCGCAGCACGGACCACGGCGTCACCTGGGCGAAGGTCACCGCGTTCCCGAACGCCGGCAACTACGTGCAGGACCCGGACGACACCAACGGCTACCTGAGCCAGAACCAGGGCCTCACCTGGGTGACCTTCGACGACGTCACCCGCGACGTCTACGTCGGCGTAGCCGACAAGGCGAACCCGGTATACCGCTCCACCGACGGCGGCGTCACCTGGTCGCGGATCGCCGGGCAGCCCACCGGCTACCTGGCGCACAAGGGCGTGCTGGACTCCGTCAACCACCACCTGTACGTCGCCACCAGCGACACCGGCGGCCCGTACGACGGCGGCAAGGGCCAGGTCGCGCGGTACGACACCGTGACGGGGGAGTGGACCGACGTCAGCCCGGTCAAGCTCAGCGCCGGCGACGAGCTCTACTTCGGCTACTCCGGCCTGACCGTCGACCGGCAGCGGCCCGGCACGCTGGTGGCCGCCACCCAGATCTCCTGGTGGCCGGACGCGATCCTCTTCCGGAGCACCGACTCCGGCGCCACCTGGAAGAGGATCTGGGACTGGGCGGGTTATCCGAGCCGGTCCAAGCGCTACACCATGGACATCTCGGCGAACCCGTGGCTGGACTTCAACACCGATCCGCAGCCGCCCGAGGCGACACCCAAGCTCGGCTGGATGAACGAGTCCGTCGAGATCGACCCGCTCGACTCCGACCGGATGCTCTACGGCACCGGCGCGACGGTCTACGGCACCACCCAGCTCACCAACTGGGACGGCGACACCACGTTCACCATCAGGCCGATGGCCAAGGGCCTCGAGGAGACAGCCGTCCTCGACCTCGCCAGCCCGCCCTCGGGCGCCCCGCTGGTCAGCGCCCTCGGCGACATCGGCGGCTTCCACCACGCCGATCTGGACGCCGTGCCGCCGGCCTTCCACGACGCGCCGAGCCTCGGCAGCAACACCGGTCTCGACTTCGCCGAGCTCAACCCCGCGGTCTTCGTGCGGGTCGGCAACGCGGACGCGGCGCCGCACATCGGCGTCTCCAGCGACGGCGGCCGCAACTGGTACGCGGGCCAGGAGCCCGCCGGCGTCACCGGCGGCGGCTCGGTGGCGGTCTCGGCCGACGCGAACGCCGTCGTCTGGGCGCCGGCCGGCGCGGACGTGCATTACTCGACGACGCGCGGCGGCTCCTGGACGAGGTCCACGGGCCTGCCGGCCGGCGCCAAGGTGGAGAGCGACCGGGTCGACCCGAAGACCTTCTACGGGTACGCGTCGGGCAGGTTCTACGTCAGCACCGACGGCGGCGCGACCTTCGCCGCCTCGGCCGCGGCGATGCCGTCCACCGGCCGGGTCAACTTCCACGCCGTGCCCGGCAGGGCCGGCGACGTCTGGCTGGCCGGCGGGACCGGGCTGCTGCACTCGACCGACGCGGGCGCCACCTTCGCGGCGGTGGCCGGGGTGGGCTCGGGCGTCAACGTCGCCTTCGGCAAGGCGGCGCCGGGGGCCGCGTACCCGGCGGTCTTCCTGGTCGGGACGGCGGGCGGCGTGGCCGGCGTGTTCCGGTCCGACGACGGCGGCTCGTCCTGGGTGCGGATCAACGACGACGCACACCGGTACGGCAACGCGGGCGACGCGCTGGCCGGCGACCCCCGCGTCTACGGCCGCGTCTACCTCGGCACCAACGGCCGCGGCATCCTCTACGCCGACCGCCTGGGCGGCACGTCCACGCCGTCGCCGAGCCCGTCCACCTCCTCGCCGTCCCCGTCCCCGTCGTCCTCCACGCCGGCACCCGCCACGGGCTGCGCGGCCACCTACCGGGTCACCGGATCCTGGCAGGGCGGCTTCCAGGGCGAGGTGACCGTCAGGAACAGCGGCACCGCCGCCACCCGGACCTGGGCCGTCGGCTGGAACTTCACCGCCGGGCAGACCCTGTCCCAGGTGTGGAGCGCCACCGGCGGCCAGACCGGCACCGCCGTCTCCGTCCGCGACGCCGGCTGGAACGGTGCCGTGGCCCCGAACGCCACCGCCACATTCGGCTTCATCGCCTCGTGGACCGGCGGCAACCCCGTCCCCGCGCCGATCACCTGTGCGGCCACGTCATGACCCTCCCCACCCCCAGGAAGGACCAGCGATGAGATCTCTGTCCCGGAGAACCCGACTTCGACGCGGCCTCGCCGCGTCGGCGGCGGCCCTCCTCGGCGCCGGCATGGTCGTAGCCGGCTCGTCGCCCGCGGAGGCCGCCGCCGCCTGTACGGTCGTCTACCGCGTGCAGAGCCAGTGGAGCGGCGGCTTCACCGGCGACATCGCCATCACCAACGCCGGTGACCCGGTGACCAGCTGGCGCCTCGAGTACGACTTCCCCGACGCGGCGCAGCGGGTCACGCAGGGCTGGAGCGGCGTATACACGCAGAGCGGCCGGCACGTCACGGTCAACAACGCGGCGTGGAACGGCAACCTCGGCACCGGCGCCACGGTCAGCACCGGCTTCAACGGCACGTTCGGCACCGCCAACCCGGTGCCGACGGCGTTCACCCTCAACGGCACGCCCTGCAACGGGGCCGCCGCCGCGCCCACGGTCTCCATCACCAGCCCGGCCGCCAACACCCGCTACACCGCGCCCGCCTCGATCCCGATCGCGGCGACCGCGGCGGCGGCGAGCGGCGCCACCATCAGCAAGGTCGAGTTCTACCACGACGGCCTGCTGCTGGGCACCGACACCGCCGCACCGTACGCGTTCACCTGGGGCAGCGTCCCGGCGCAGACCGCGGCGTACCACCTGCAGGCCATCGCGTACGACTCGGCGGGCGTGAAGAGCGCGACCGCCGACGTGCCGGTCTTCGTCGACGCCTCGACCACACCGGCCGTCGTCGCCGACCCCACGTCCCTGACGGTTGCGCCCGGCGGGTCCAGCACGTTCAAGGTGGCGCTGTCCAAGGCGCCGACGGCGAGCACCACCGTCGCGGTCGCCCGCAGCGCGGGTGCCACCACGGTGTCGGCGACCCCGGCGTCGCTGACGTTCACGACGGCCAACTGGAACACCGCGCAGACGGTGACCGTCGCCGCGACCGCCGCGGCGGCACTGAACTCGACCGCCACGTTCACCGCGTCGGCCACCGGCCACACGGCGGCGACCGTCACCGCGACCGTCCTCGAACAGGGCAGCGCGAACGCCCGGTTCACCCAGCTCTACAACGACATCAAGAACCCGTCCAACGGCTACTTCAGCCCGGAGGGCGTGCCGTACCACTCGATCGAGACGCTAATCGACGAGGCGCCCGACCAGGGCCATGAGACGACCTCCGAGGCGTTCAGCTACTGGTTGTGGCTGGAGGCCGAGCACGGTCAGGCGACCGGGGACTGGGCGCCGTTCAACTCGGCCTGGTCGACGATGGAGAAGTACATCATCCCGTCGCACGCCGACCAGCCGACCAACGACAAGTACGACGCCTCGAAGCCGGCAACCTACGCGGCCGAGCACCCGCTGCCCTCGCAGTACCCGTCGCAGCTGGAGTCCGGTGTCTCGGTGGGCTCGGACCCCCTCGCGGCCGAGCTCAAGAGCGCCTACGGCACCTCCGACATCTACGGCATGCACTGGCTGCTGGACGTCGACAACGTCTACGGCTTCGGCCACTGCGGTGACGGCACCAGCCGGGTCACCTACATCAACACCTTCCAGCGCGGGCCGCAGGAGTCCACCTGGGAGACCGTGCCGCAGCCGTCCTGCGACACGTTCGCGCACGGCGGCCCGAACGGCTACCTCGACCTGTTCACCAAGGACTCGTCGTACGCCAAGCAGTGGAAGTACACGAACGCACCCGACGCGGACTCGCGCGCCGTTCAGGCCGCCTACTGGGCGCTGACCTGGGCGACCGCGCAGGGCAAGGCGTCGCAGATCTCCGCGGCCGTCGCCAACGCCGCGAAGATGGGCGACTACCTGCGCTACTCCTTCTACGACAAGTACTTCAAGAACCCGGGCTGCACCTCGACGTCCTGCACGCCGGGAACCGGCAAGAGCAGCTCGAGCAACCTGATGTCCTGGTACTACGCCTGGGGCGGCGCGACCGACACCCAGGCCGGCTGGGCGTGGCGGATCGGCTCCAGCACCAGCCACTTCGGATACCAGAACCCGATGGCGGCGTACGTGCTGTCCAACGTGGGCGCGATGGCGCCCAAGTCACCGACCGCCAAGGCGGACTGGCAGGCCAGCCTCAACCGCCAGCTCGAGTTCTACCAGTGGCTGCAGTCGTCCGAGGGCGCCATCGCCGGCGGCGCGACCAACAGCTGGAACGGCAACTACTCGGCGCCGCCGTCCGGCACCCCGACGTTCTACGGCATGGCCTACGTCGTGGCGCCGGTCTACGAGGACCCGCCGTCCAACCGCTGGTTCGGCATGCAGACCTGGTCGCTGGAGCGGCTGGCCGAGTACTACTACCTGACCGGTGACGCCAAGGCCAAGTCGGTGCTCGACAAGTGGGTGCCCTGGGCCCTGGGACAGAGCACCATCAGCGCGACCGACTTCTCCATCCCGTCGGACATGGAGTGGACGGGCGCGCCGGCCACCTGGAACGCCTCGAACCCGGCCCCCAACACCAACCTGCACGTCACGGTGACGAGCAAGGGCCAGGACCTCGGCGTGGCGGGTTCGTTCGCCAAGCTGCTCACCTACTACGCCGCGAAGTCCGGCAACGCCGCGGCGAAGACGGCGGCGAAGAACCTGCTCGACGCGATCTGGACGAAGAAGGACGCGAAGGGTGTCTCGGTGACCGAGACGCGGGCGGACTACAACCGGTTCGACGACGTCTACAACGCGTCCACCGGCCAGGGCCTCTACATCCCGCCGGGCTGGACCGGCAAGATGCCCAACGGCGACGTGATCGCCCCCGGCAAGTCGTTCCTGGACATCCGCTCCTTCTACAAGAACGACCCGGACTGGCCGAAGGTGCAGAACTACCTGAACGGCGGCGCGGCACCGACCTTCAACTACCACCGCTTCTGGGCACAGGTCGACGTGGCCACCGGCTACGCGGACTTCGCCCGCCTCTTCCCGAACGGCTGAGGGGACCTGTCATGAGAAAGAGATTCCTGTACGCGGCCGTGGTGCTGCTGGTCACCGGCGTCGGCGTCACCGTGCTGCAGAACCAGGCGTCGGCACACGGCGCGATGATGGTGCCCGGCAGCCGCACGTACTTCTGCTGGAAGGACGGCCTGTCCGGCACCAACGGAGCGATCATTCCCAAGAACCCGGCCTGCGCCGCCGCGGTGGCGCAGAGCGGCACCACACCGCTCTACAACTGGTTCGCCGTGCTGCGCTCGGACGGCGGCGGCCGGATGGCCGGCTTCATTCCGGACGGGCAGCTGTGCAGCGGCGGCACCGGCGGCCCGTACGACTTCACCGGCTACAACCTGCCCCGCAACGACTGGCCCGTCACCCACCTCACGGCGGGCGCCAGCATGCGGTTCGACTACAACAACTGGGCAAAGCACCCGGGCACGTTCTCGCTGTACATCACCAAGAACACCTGGAGCCCGACCCGGGCGCTGGCCTGGAGCGATCTCGAGTCGACCCCGTTCTCCCAGGTGGTCAACCCCGAGTCGGTCGGCGGTCCGGGCACCAACGACGGCCGCTACTCGTGGACGGGCAACCTGCCGTCGGGCAAGAGCGGCCGGCACCTGATCTACTCGGTGTGGTCGCGATCGGACAGCCAGGAGACGTTCTACGGCTGCTCGGACGTGACCTTCGACGGCGGCAACGGTGAGGTGACCGGCGTCGGGGACGGCACCACCACCCCGCCGACCACCCCGCCGACGACCCCGCCGACGACCGGCCCGACCACGCCGCCGCCGACGGGCGCCGGCTGCTCGGCGATGTACTCGATCACCGGCGCCTGGAGCAACGGTTTCCAGGGCGAGGTCATGGTGCACGCCGGATCGACGCCGGTGAACAACTGGACGGTGTCGTGGACGTTCCCGGGTTCGCAGACGGTCAGTCAGCTGTGGAGCGGCAAATACACCGGCAGCGGGTCACTGGCCACGGTGAAGAACGAGAGCTGGAACGGCTCCATAGCCGCGAACAGCCACACCACCTTCGGGTTCCTCGGCAGCGGTACCGCACCGACGACCGTACAGAACCTGACCTGCACCACACCCTGAGGTGAGGAACGGGGCCCGGGAGCGATAGGGCGCTCCCGGGCCCCTTACCGTGGTGCCGCGGTGCTGCCGCGGACGATGAGTTCGGGGGTGACCGTGACATGAGCCGGGGATTCCGCGTCGTCCGGCCCGGCCATGTGCTCGAGCAGCAGGGTGAGGCTGCGCCGGCCCAGCTCGGCGAAGTCCTGGCGCACCGTGGTCAGCGGCGGCAGGAAGTAGCCCGAGTCGGGCATGTCGTCGAAGCCGACGACGCTGACCTCCTCGGGCACCCTGCGGCCGGCCTCGTGCAGGGCGCGCAGCACGCCCAGCGCGATCCGGTCGTTGGCGCAGAAGACGGCCGTGACGGACTCGTCGCGGGCCAGCCGCTGGCCCTGCAGGTAGCCCGACTCGGCGTTCCAGGACTGCGGGACGATCGGGGGCACGACGGCGCCGGCCCGGTTCAGCGCGTCGCGCCAGCCGGCGATGCGTTCCTGCGCCTCCGGCCAGTCCGCCGGCCCGGCCACATGGTGCACGGTGCTGTGGCCGAGGGCGAGCAGGTGCTCGGTGGCGAGCCGGGCACCGGTGGCGTTGTCGATGCGCACGGTCGGCACCGCCTCGGTCTCGCCGGCGCCGCCGACCGCGACACAGTAGAGATCCGAGGGGGCCTGCAGCAGGCCGTTGGTCACCGCCGGCTTGGGAGCGATCGCGATGATGCCGTCGACGGCGTGCTGGCGCAGCCGGTCGACGGCCTCGAGCACCGGGCGCCGGTCGAGGTTGCGCACCATGGCGATGCTGACCAGGTAGCCCGCGGTGCGTGCGGCGTCCTCGATGCCGTAGAGCATGGAGGCCGGCCCGAACAGGGTGGTCTCGAAGCCGATGATGCCCAGCGTGTGCGACTGCCGGGTGACCAGGGTCCGGGCGGCCAGGTTGCGGCGGTAGTCCAGCGACTCCATCGCCTCGAGGACGCGTTCCCGGGTCTCCTGCCGCACGTTCGGATGCTCGTTGAGCACCCGCGACACGGTCTGGTGCGACACGCCGGCGAGCTTGGCGACGTCCCGCATGACCGCCACCGGCTTCTTCGATGCCACGCAGTTCCCCTTGTCGCTGTGGCGCTGTTGTCGACCACAGTGTAGGTCTTGGAGGTTTCCGAACAGTCCTCGTGACCTGGGTTTCGCCGCGGTGTCCGACGCTTTCTCGCGTCAATCAGCGATCATCTCTTGACGCCGCGTTTGGGAACGGTAACACTCCTGAAACGCCCCATGTGACGGCAGCCACTGCATCGCAGCAGAACGGCCGTCGTCAGGCTGCTCCGCGCGCTCATACCCCCGGCGCGGCGGCGTCGCCGAACCCCCCTCCCTGACGAGAATCCACCGGCACCCACGTAGTTCAGATTGTGAACGCTAACAAATGAGATCCCTGGAGGACGTTGTGCGAAAGAATTGGTCCGCGGCGGTCCTGGCCGGTGCCCTGGCCGTCGGCGCTCTCGCCGGCTGCGGTGGCGACGGCGACGGTGGCGGCGGTGGTGACGACAAGCTGACCATGGGCTTCTCCCAGGTCGGCGCCGAGAGCGGCTGGCGGACGGCGAACACCAAGTCGATTCAGGAGTCGGCCGCCGCGGCCGGGATCGAACTCAAGTTCTCCGACGCGCAGGGCAAGCAGGAGAACCAGATCAAGGCGATCCGCTCCTTCATCGCCCAGCGCGTCGACGTGATCGCGTTCTCGCCGGTGGTCGAGTCCGGCTGGGACCCCGTGCTCAAGGAGGCGAAGGACGCGAACATTCCGGTCATCCTGACCGACCGTTCCGTCGACTCGGCGGACACCACCCTCTACAAGACCTTCATCGGCTCCGACTTCGTGCTCGAGGGCAAGAAGGCGGGGGAGTGGCTGGTCAAGGAGTACGAGGGCAAGTCCGAGACGGTGAACATTGTGGAGCTGCAGGGCACGCCCGGTGCCGCGCCGGCCAACGACCGCAAGGCGGGCTTCGCCGACGTCATCAAGGCCGACCCCAAGTTCAAGACGGTCGCGTCGCAGACCGGGCAGTTCACCCGCACCGACGGCAAGGAGGTCATGGAGGCCTTCCTCAAGACCTACCCGGACATCGACGTTCTCTACGCGCACAACGACGACATGGGGCTGGGTGCGATCGAGGCGATCGAGGCGGCCGGTAAGAAGCCCGGCACCGACATCAAGATCATCACGGTCGACGCGGTCAAGGACGGCATGACGGCGCTCTCCCAGGGCAAGATCAACTTCATCGTGGAGTGCAGCCCGCTGCTCGGCCCACAGCTGATGGATCTGGCCAAGAAGGTCAACGCGGGCGAGCAGGTCGAGGCCCGGGTGCTGACCGAGGAGACCACCTTCAACCAGGAGCAGGCCACCGCCGCCCTGCCCGACCGCAAGTACTGACACACCGTAAGCGCGGCACCGCCCCGGCCCGCCGGCCGGGACGGTGCCGTCGGCGAAGGAGACGACGATGGGTGACCCGCCGATCCTGCGGATGACCGGCATCCGCAAGTCCTTTCCGGGGGTGGTCGCCCTGGACGGGGTGGACTTCTCCCTGCGGCCCGGCGAGGTGCACGCCCTGATGGGCGAGAACGGCGCCGGCAAGTCGACGCTGATCAAGGTGCTGACCGGGGTGTACGGCATCGACGCCGGCGACATCCGGCTGGACGGCGCCCCGGTGCGCTTCGCCGGGCCGCTGCAGGCCCAGCACGCCGGGATCAGCACGGTCTACCAGGAGGTCAACCTCTGCGCCAACCTCTCCGTGGCCGAGAACATCTTCATCGGACGCGAGCCGCGGCGCCTCGGCAAGATCCGCTGGGCCGAGATGCGCCGCCGCTCGGCCGCGCTGCTCGAGGGCCTCGACCTGCACCTCGACGTCACCGCCCCGCTGAGCGCGTACTCGCTGGCCATCCAGCAGATGGTGGCCATCGCCCGGGCGATCGACGTCTCCGCCAAGGTGCTGATCCTGGACGAGCCCACCTCCAGCCTCGACGCCTCCGAGGTGGACCGGCTCTTCGAGGTGATGCGCCGGCTCAAGCGCGACGGCGTCGCGATCCTGTTCATCTCCCACTTCCTCGACCAGGTGTACGCCGTCGCCGACCGGATGACCGTGCTGCGCAACGGCCGGCTCATCGGCGAGTACGCCACCGCCGAGCTCACCCAGATGCAGCTGGTCACCAAGATGATCGGCAAGGAGCTCACGGTCCTCGAACGGCTCGAGGAGGAGCCGCGCACCGTCGCCGCGGGCGTCGACGCCCAGCCGGTACTCGAGGCGCACGCACTGGGCCGGTCCGGGGCGATCGCACCTTTCGACCTGACCGTGCGCGGCGGCGAGATCGTCGGGCTGGCCGGGCTGCTCGGCTCCGGGCGTACCGAACTGGCCCGACTGCTCTTCGGCGCGGACCGCGCCGATCACGGCCGGCTGGAGATCGACGGCGGACCGGTCACCCTGCGCACCCCGCGGGCGGCGATGAACCACGGCATCGCGTTCTCCTCGGAGAACCGCCGCACCGAGGGCGTCGTCGCCGAGCTGAGCGTCCGCGAGAACATCATCCTCGCGATGCAGGCGGCCCGCGGCTGGTCCCGGCCGATTCCCCGGCGCCGGCAGGACGAACTGGTCGCCCGCTACATCAAGACCCTGGGCATCCGGCCCGCCGACCCGGAGATCGCCGTCCGCGACCTCAGCGGCGGCAACCAGCAGAAGGTGCTGCTGGCCCGCTGGCTGATCACCGAGCCGCGGCTGCTCATCGTCGACGAGCCGACCCGCGGCATCGACGTCGGCGCCAAGGCCGAGATCCAGCGGCTGCTGGTCGAGCTCGCCGACGGGGGCATGGCGATCCTGTTCGTCAGCGCCGAGCTCGAGGAGGTGCTCCGGCTCAGCCACAAGATCGAGGTGCTGCGCGAGCGGCACCTCGTCGAGGAGCTCGACAACACCGGCGGCGGCGTCGACGCCGACCGGGTGATGCAGGCGATCGCGAGCGGAGCGAACCCGTGACCAACCCCACCCGGCACCGGCTCTTCTGGCCCGCCGCCGTCCTCGTGCTGCTGCTGGCCAGCAACGTCTTCTTCGCGCCGCGCTTCTTCACCATCACCCTGCAGGACGGCCACCTGTACGGCTCGCTGATCGACATCCTGCGCTCGGCGACCCCGCTCGCCCTGGTCGCGCTGGGCATGACCGTGGTCATCGCCACCGGCGGCATCGACCTCTCGCTGGGCTCGGTGATGGCGATCGCCGGAGCGGTGGCCTGCCTGCTCATCGGCGACCTGCCCGACCAGAACAGCGTGGGCGGCGTCCTGGTCGCGGTCGGCGTGGCCCTGGTCCTGTCGGCGCTGCTCGGCGTCTGGAACGGCGTGCTGGTCTCGGTGATCGGCATCCAGCCCATCATCGCCACCCTGATCCTGATGGTGGCCGGGCGCGGCATAGCCCAGCTGATCACCGACGGGCAGATCATCAACGTCTCCTCGGCGCCGTTCCGGGTGATCGGCGCCGGCTACCTCTTCGGCATCCCGGTCTCCGTGATCATCGTCGCCGTCGTGGTGGCGGCCTCGGTGCTGCTGGTGCGCCGCTCCGCGCTCGGCGTGCTGATCGAGTCCGTCGGGGCCAGCCCGACCGCGAGCCGGCTCGCCGGAATCCGTGCGCGCGGGCTGACGATCACGGCGTACGTCTTCGCCGCGTTCTGCGCGGGCATCGCGGGCCTGATCTTCGCCTCCAACGTGGCCAGCGCCGACAGCAACGCGGCGGGCAACCTCATCGAGCTCGACGCGATCCTGGCGGTGGTCATCGGCGGCACCGCGCTGACCGGCGGCCGGTTCTCCATCGCGGGCAGCGTGCTCGGCGCCGTGCTGATCTCGGCGCTGGACATCACCACGTACACGATCGGCGTGCCGGCCGAGACCACGCTGCTGTTCAAGGCCGTCGTGGTCGTCGTGCTCTGCCTGAGCCAGTCCGCCGCCTTCCGCGCCGCGGTGTTCCGCCGCCGCCGCACCGCCCCCGCCACTCCCGCAGCCGAGGTCTCCGCATGATCGACATCAGCGCGCCACCCCAGCCCGAGACCGCCGCGGTCACGCCGCGCCGGCGGCGCGGGCTCGACCGGCGGCACATCCCGGTCCTGGCCACCCTGGGCCTGTTCGCCTTCATGTACGGCCTGGGCGTGGCCAACTACGACAACTTCTCGGACACCCAGGTCTTCCTGAACATCTTCGTCGACAACGCGTTCCTGCTGGTCGTGGCGGCGGGGATGACCTTCGTGATCCTCACCGGCGGCATCGACCTCTCGGTGGGCGCGGTGGTCGCCCTGACCACCGTGGTCGCGGCCACGCTGCTCGACGCCGGCTGGCCCGCGATCGTGGTGCTGCCCCTGGTGCTGCTCATGGGCACGTCGCTGGGGCTGGGCATGGGCGCGGTCATCCACTACTTCAAGGTGGAGCCGTTCATCGCCACGCTCGCGGGTATGTTCCTGGCCCGCGGGCTGTCGCTGCTCATCAACCGCAACTCCATTCCGATCACCGATCCGTTCTGGACGGCGATGGCGCAGGAGCGGATCCGGTTCGCGCCCGGGATCTTCATCTCGACAAGCGTGGTGATCGCCCTGGTCGTGGTGCTCATCGGCGCCTACGTGCTGGCTTACACGCGCTTCGGCCGTACCGTCTACGCGATCGGCGGCAACGCCGACTCGGCGCTGCTGATGGGCCTGCCGGTCGGCCGGACCCGGATCGCCGTCTACACCGTCAGCGGGTTCTGCTCGTCGCTGGGCGGCGTGCTGCTCAGCTTCTACATGCTCTCCGGATACAGCCTGCACGCGCAGGGCATGGAGCTGGACGCCATCGCGGCCGTCGTCATCGGCGGCACGATCCTGACCGGCGGGTCCGGCTACCTCTTCGGCACGGTGCTGGGCGTCATGGTGCTCGGCATGATCCAGACCGTCATCACCTTCCAGGGCGACCTCAGCTCCTGGTGGACGAAGATCGTGATCGGCATCCTGCTCTTCGCCTTCATCGTCCTGCAGCGCCTGGTGACCAGACGCACCGGCTGAACACCGGCCACCGCCGCCGGAACCGCTCCGGCGGCGGTGGCCGGGTCAGCGCAGCCCGGCGAACAGGTCGTCCTCGGGCAGCGGCGCCCCGGTCCTGTCGTAGACCCGCAGGAAGGTCTCGACGCCCATCAGCTCGGTGAACCGCTCCCGGCCCATGCGCAGGAACATGGCGTTCTCGCCCTGGCTCGCGTGCGCGGCCAGCGCGTCGAATTTCTGCACGCCGAAGCCCCGCGTGTCCACCCAGGTGCTGATCTCCTCGTCGGGCAGGCCGATCCGCGGAGCACCGGCGTCCCCGGCGATCCGGTCCTCCTCCCAGTCGACCCCGGACTCGCGCAGCGCGTCGCCGAAGGCGGCCATCCCGGAGTGCGGCTCGGTCGACCAGTAAACCTTTGCGGGGATGCCGGTCCGGGCGACCGCCTCCATGGTGATCCGGTGCGCCTGGATGTGGTCCGGGTGCCCGTAGAAGCCGTTCTCGTCGTAGGTGACGACGACGTCCGGCGCGTAGCGGCGGATCAGCCCGGCGAGCCGATCCGCGGCCTCGGCGACCGGGGCGCCCCAGAAGGCGCCGGGCGCGTCGTTGGTGTGCCAGCCCATCATTCCGGAGTCGGCGTAGTCGAGCAGCTCCAGGTGCGTGACCTTCAGCTTGGCGCAGCTGGCCTCGAGCTCGGCGCGGCGCAGCGCCGCCACCGCCGCCGGGTCGTGACCCGGTTCGCCGGGCTTGACCCCGCCCGGTCCGTCGCCGCAGCGACCGTCGGTGCAGGTGACGAGCACGGTCGTGATCCCCTCGGCGGCGTAACGGGCGAGGACGCCGCCGCTGCTCGAGGCCTCATCGTCGGGATGTGCATGAACCGTCATCAAGGTCAGGGGGTGATCGGCCATGACGTCACCCTACGATCACCTCAGTAGGTGATCTTGAAGGTGGCGTCCTGCCGGTCGGTGGCGGGGGAGCCGCTGCCGATCGGATCGATGCGCAGCACGTAGTTGGAGTGCCGCAGGTGGCGGTCCGGGAAGTTGAACGAACGCAGCGACGTCCAGCTCGCGTCCGCAAGGCCCGGGACCCGGTAGAAGGTGGCGTCCGCCCTGAAGACGCCGCTGCCGTCGTCGGCGCCGAGGACCATCGCGTAGTCGGAGTGCCGCAGGTACCGGGTGGGCAGGTTGACGGAGCGCAGCGAGACGCCCGCGGGGTCCGCGAGGCCCGGCGCCAGCGTCCACAGTTGATCCTGGTACGGCTCGAACGGGTAGCTGTCGATGCGGCCGACGTTGTTCGCATGCCGGACGTAGCGATCCGGGAAGTTGTACGACTTGAGCCGGTTCCAGGCCGGAACGCCCCAGGCGCTGGTGAGGCCGGACAGCTCCGCCGCGGTGATCGCCGTGATGCCCGGGTGTTTGGAGTTGAGCGGCTGGGTGTATTCCCGGTCGCCGAGCAGCGTCCAGGCGCCGCCCGCGACGTTGCCGGTCTGCCAGCAGAAGAACCGCCCGTTGGGGCTCCAGGTGTCGCCCCACATGCGCCAGAGCTCGGCGGTGTTGGACTTGACGATCTGCGGGGCCTCGACTCCCCGGCCGGGGCCGATCGCGCCGGTGTAGACGCCGAAGCTGCCGGGGTTCAGCGAGCCGGACCGGGCGCCGAGCAGGGTGCTATTGGTGTTGTTCTTGAAGTACAGGTAGTCGACGCCGCCGACCGTGACGAAGCTGCCGTCGATGGCGTCGTAGCCCGGGTCGAAGAAGGTCTGCGGCGCCGAGGCGGTGACGAAGTCGGTCGTGTGGTTCACCAGCAGGACGTTGTGCCCGCCGACCACGGCCGAGTACACCACGGCGTACCGGCCGCGGGCCGCGTCCCAGACGGCCTCGGGTGCCCAGGCGTGCGTCGCCAGGGAGTGCACCTTGAGCAGCCGGTAGTTGCGGAAGGTCCCGAGGTCGCTGGAGTCCCAGACGTGCAGGTACTGACTCTGGTACGCCCAGTCGGTGCCGTTGAGATCGGTGGCGAGCACGACGAAGGTGCCGTCCTGCCTGCGCAGGATGAAGGGGTCGCGCAGTCCGCGGCTGCCCAGCGTCGGGGTGGCCACCGGGGCGTTCTGGTTCAGCGGGGTCCAGTTCAGGCCGTCGGTGCTGACCGCCAGGTGCAGGGCGTAGTTCGCGGCGGTCATGGACGGCGACTCGGTGAAGTAGGCCATCGCGTACCCGGCGTAGGTGGCGGCCCGGGCCGCCCCGGGGCCCAGCAGCGACCCGGTGGCCGATCCGAGGGCGACCGCCCCGCCGGCCGCCATGAAACCACGTCTCTTCATCGGCGCACGCTCCTTATCGAGAGAGATCGATGTTACCGTTAACACCGTCCGGTGGACAAGCCGCGGCAGACGCCGCCGGCCGGTACGGGGACAATCGCCGGCGTGGATGTCCCCGAACTGCTGCGCCAGGCGGCCCGTCAGGTCCCGGCCGGCCTGCCCGTGGCCGACGTGGACTCCTATCTCGCGCACGGCGAGTGGGAGACCGCGCTGGACGTGCTGCTGGACCTCGGCGACGCCCACCCGGCGACGACCTCCTTCTGGCGCACGCTCGGCGACGCCGCGCACGGGATGCGGCTCGACCGCAGCGCCGCCTGGTGCGCCTGGCGCCGGCGCGAGGTGCTGCACGGGGTCATCCGGGCCGAGTTGCGCCTGCTGCCCGGCGCCCGCAGGCACCCGATCCCCGGCGCCGGCCGGCTGCGGTCGCTGTGGAACATCGGGCTGGTCACACCGGCCGGCGAGCCCGGACTCGCCGTCGCGCTGATCTGGGTCGAGTTCGCGCCGGACCTGCCGCCGGGCGGGCGCGGCTCGGTACGGCTGGCGCCGCTCACCGCGGCCGACTGGCGCCACCTCGGGCCGGGCGACCCGATCACCATGCACGACGGCCGCGCGGTCTGCGGCGCGGCCGTCATCACCGAGGCCGCGTTCCCCGCGGGTCGAGATCACCGGCGCCGGCCACCGGCCGGGTGAGCCGGCGCGCCCGTGCCCCTACGGCCGGCCGGAGACGACCCGGTCCCGGCCGGCCCGCTTGGCCGCGTACAGGTGGTGGTCCGCGTGCGACAGCAGGACGGCCGGGGTGACCGGGTCCTGCGAGGTGACCGTCACGCCGATGCTGGCGGTCACCGGCAGGGCGCCGGTGATCGGGACCCAGTCGTGGTCGCGGATGCGGTCGCCCAGTTCCGTGCACCGCCGCACCGCCTCGGCCAGCCCGGTGCCCGGCAGGACGAGCAGGAACTCCTCGCCGCCGAGGCGGGCCGCGAACGCCGGCTCCGGTGTCGCCTCGGCGAGCAGCCGGCCCACCTGCTGCAGCACCAGATCCCCGGCATCGTGCGAGAGGGTGTCGTTGATCCGCTTGAAGTGGTCGAGGTCCACGATCGCCGCGGCCAGCGGGCGACGGCGGGCCACCGCCTCGACCAGCAGGGCCGGCAGCCGCTCATCCGCGTAGCGCCGGTTGTGCAGGCCGGTCAGTGCGTCGCGGTGTGCCAGCTCGCGGAAGTGCTCGCCGAGCCGGCGGGCCTCCGTCGCCTCGAACACCGCCTGCAGCGTGCGGGCCTGCGCGTCGCGCTGCGCGGACTGCAGGTCGGCGAAGAAGCGGTGGAACGCGACGTGCGCCTCGTAGGCCTCGCGGTGCAGGCCCATCGCCGCGTAGAGCACGGCCTGCTGCTCGAGCACGGCGGCCTGCGCGCTGCGCAGGTCACGCTCCAGCGCCAGTCGCCGGACGTGGTCCAGGTCGGCCTGCGCGGTGGCGAAGCGCCCGGCCAGCCGGTGCGCCTCGTTCAGGGTCAGCAGGGCCTCGGGCAGGGCGGCGCCGGTGCTCTGCACGTACTCCTGGTTCTGGGTGAGCGGCCGCAGGATCTCCTCCACCGCCGGGTAGTCGCCCGCCGCGAGCCGGACCCGGGCCATCGTGATCAGCTGCGGGCCGTCCAGCGGGATGCCGCTGCGGTCGTGCAGCTCGGTCAGCTGCGTGACCGCCGCCGCCGCGGCCGCGTGGTCGTTCTGGTTGTTGGCGAGGTTCGCCAGGTTGCCGAGGATCATCAGCATCTGCTGCTGGTCGCCCATGGTCGCGGCGAGGTCGAGGGCCTCGCGGTACCGCCGGGCCGCCTCCTCGGGGGAGCCGCCGTCGCCGAGCACGACGGCGAGCGTCATCAGGTGCCGGACGCGGATCGCCGGCGGATCGTCGTCGGTCAGGTGCGCGACCGCCTGCACGGCGTTGCCGAGCGCGCCGGCCAGGTCGCCGATGTAGTAGTGGAAGTGGGTCAGCGTGCGGTGGCTGCAGGCCAGCACGTAGCCGTCGTCGTGCTGCAGCGCCCAGGCGTTGACCTGCTGGGCGAGCGTGCCGCCCTCGGCCGTGCGGCCTTCGCGCAGGGCGGCGTCCGCGCGGATCAGCCGGGCCCGGACGGCGGTCCGCTCGTCGCCGTCGCGCTCCAGCGCGGCGGCCGCGGCGGCGGTCGCCCGGAAGTCGGTTACCGGCCGCAGCTCCAGCTCCGCGACCTCGATGTTCACAAATAGCAATCTAACGGTCACGGGTCTCGCCCGGGCGCGAACCGCCTCGGCCGCACTTTCGTACGGACCGAGGATAAGTTTCGGGTACGGATCGAGAAGTTTCTCTTTATCGAGCCTTTCCTTTGTCCCGGAGCCTGGGTTAGCGTCGCCTCACGTAACACGGGAGACACATCGTGTTATTGAGACACGCGTCTATGCCTGGGTTCGAGTCGGGTCATGGGGAGGGTCGCGCATGCGTACCGGAATCTGGTTGGTCGGTGCACGCGGCTCCGTCGCCGTCACCTCCATCGTCGGCGCCGCGGCGCTGCGGGCCCGCCTCGTCGCGCCGACCGGCTGCGTCACCGAGCTGCCGGTGCTGCGCGGCCCGGCGCTCGCGGGCTGGTCCGAACTGGTCTTCGGCGGCCACGACATCGTCACCACCCCCGTGCTGAAGAAGGCCGACGCGCTCGCCGCCGCCGGGGTGCTGCCGGGCCGCCTCGTCGTCGCGCTCGCCGACGAACTCGCGGCGGTCGAGCACGAGCTGCGGCCGCTGCCGGCCGGCGAGACACAGGCCGCGACGGCGCACCGGATCTCGGCGGACCTGCGCGACTTCCGCGACCGCAACGCCCTGGACCGGGTGGTGGTCGTCAACGTGTCCACCACCGAGCCGGCCGCCGCGCCGCACCCCGCGCACACGGATCTCGCCGGGCTCACGGCCGCCCTGGCCGGGCCCGGCCCGGTCCTTCCGCCGAGCGCCCTCGCCGCGTACGCGGCCTTCACCGCCGGCTGCTCCTTCGTCGACTTCACCCCGTCGACCGGCGCGCGCCTGCCGGCCCTCGCCGAGCTCGCCCGCCGGCAGGCCGTGCCGTACGCGGGCAACGACGGAAAGACCGGGGAGACGCTTGTCAAGTCGGTGCTCGCGCCCATGTTCGCGTTGCGCAACCTGCGGGTCCGCAGCTGGTCCGGCATCAACCTGCTCGGCGGCGGCGACGGCGCCAACCTGGCCGACCCGGCCGCCAACGCCGCCAAGGTCGCCAGCAAGCAGCGGGTGCTCGGTGACGCGCTCGGATACCAGCCGGAGGGCACCAGCCGGATCGACCACGTCGCCGAGATCGGCGACTTCAAGACCGCCTGGGACCTGATCACGTTCGAGGGCTTCCTCGGCACCGGCATGCGGATGGAGTTCACCTGGCACGGCTGCGACTCCGCCCTGGCCGCTCCGCTCGTGCTCGACCTGGCCCGGCTCACCGCCGCCGCGCACCGCGCCGGGCGAAGCGGTCCGCTGCCCGAACTCGGCTTCTTCTTCAAGGATCCGCTCGGCGACGGCCCCTCCGCGCTGGCCGAGCAGTGGGCCGCCCTCGCGGCGTTCGCGGCGGGCCTGCGGCCGTGAAGGCGCCGCTGCGTACCCTCGTCGACCTGGTCCGCGCGCCGGCCGCGCTCTCCGTGCCCGGCGACGCGGTCGCCGGTGCCGCCGCGGCCGGCTCGCTGAGCCCGCGCACGGCGGGCCTGGCCGGCGCGGGAGTCTGCCTCTACTGGGCGGGTATGGCCGCCAACGACTGGGCCGACCGCGACCTCGACGCCGTCGAGCGCCCGGAACGCCCGATACCGTCCGGCCGGATCTCCGCACCCGCCGCGCTGGGCATCGCCGCCGGGCTCACCGCCGCCGGCCTGGGCCTCGCCGCCCGGTCGGGCGGCGCCCGCGCCCTGGCCGTGGCGGTGCCGCTCGCCGCCGCGGTCTGGGCCTACGACCTGCGGCTCAAGAACACCGCGGCCGGGCCCGCCGGGATGGCCGCCTGCCGCGCCCTCGACGTGCTGCTCGGTGCGAGCGCCGGCGACCCGGTACGGGCGATGCCGGCCGCCCTGGCCGTCGCGGCGCACACGTACACGGTCACCGAACTGTCCCGCCGCGAGGTCGCCGGCGGCGGCGGCGCGGCACTCCCCGCGGCCACCCTCGCCGCGACCGCCGGGCTGGCCGCCGCGGTCGCCGCGCGCGGCGGCACCGTCACCGCGGCGCTCGCCGGCGAGTACGCCACCAGCTACGGCCGCGCGCAGGCCCGGCTCCTCGCCGACCCCGCCGCGCCGCGGGTCCGCGCCGCCGTCGGCGCCGGCATCACCGCGCTGCCCGCGTTGCAGGGCGCGCTCGCCGCCCGGGCCGGCCACACCTGGGCCGGGCTCGCCGTCGCGGCCGCCGCCCCGCTCGCCCGGCTGCTCGCCCGCAAGGTGTCACCCACATGACCGCCCTGCGGTACGGCTACGGCACCAACGGCTTCGCCAACCACCGCCTGAGCGACGCCCTCGCCGTCGTCGCCGGCCTCGGCTACGACGGCGTGGCGCTCACCCTCGACCACGACCACCTCGACCCGTTCGCGCCCGGCCTGGCCCGGCGCGTCGCCGCGGCCGCCGACCGGCTCCGCGACCTCGGGCTCGGCGTCGTCGTCGAGACCGGCGCCCGTTACCTGCTCGACCCCTGGCGCAAACACGCGCCGACGCTGCTGCACGACGACCGCAAGGTGCGGCTCGACTTCCTGCACCGGGCCGTCGCCGTCGGCGCGGACCTCGGCGCCGAGGCGGTCTCCCTCTGGTCCGGCGTACGGCCGGACGGCGTCGACGACCGCACCGCCTGGCGCCGGCTGGTCGACGGCTGCGCCGAAGTCACGGCCGCGGCCACCGCCGCCGGGGTCCCGCTCGGCCTCGAGCCCGAGCCCGGCATGGAGGTCGCGGACATCGCCGGTTGGCGCCGCCTGCACGCCGCCCTCGGCGCGCCCGGCAGGTTCGGCCTCACCCTCGACATCGGGCACTGCCGCTGCCTCGAGCCCGTTTCCGTGCCGGACTGCGTGACCGCGGTCGCCACGCACCTGGTCAACGTGCAGATCGACGACATGCGGCGCGGCGTGCACGAGCACCTCGAGTTCGGCGCCGGCGAGATCGACTTCCCGCCCGTACTGCGGGCCCTGATCGACGGCGGCTACCGCGGCCTGGTCGCCGTCGAACTGCCCCGGCATTCGCACGCGGCGCCGACGGTCGCCCGCGAATCGCTGGCGTTCCTGCGAGCGGCCGAGAAGGAGGGACAGTGAGCGACTCGATGATCGACGAACTGCGCACCGCGCTCGCCGGCGTACCGCAGCGGGACTGGCTCGACGACGCGCTGGCCCGCGTCCGCGCCGACCCGGACGCGATCGGGCCGCTGTTCGCGCGGGCCGAGCGCAGGCTCGGTCGGCAGCCGCTGTTCCCGGACAGCCCGTGGACCGCCGGGCGGGCCGGGCGCGCGCTGCTGCTGGCCGAGGTGGCCGACACCCGGCGGACCACGACCCTGTACGAGCAGGGCGACACCGCCGAGCGGCTGGCGGTGCTCGCCGCGCTGCCGCTCATCGACGCCGGCCCCGAACTGGTGCCGCTGCTGCACGACGCGCTGCGCAGCAACGACGCCCGGCTCGTCGCCGCGGCGCTGGGCCCGTACGCCGCGCACCTGGACGCCGCGAGCTGGCGCCAGGGCGTCGTCAAGTGCGTCTTCATGGGCATACCGCTCAGCGCCGTCGACCGCCTCGACGAACGCGCCGACCCGCAGCTCGCCGCCATGCTCGGCGCCCTCGCGCAGGAGCGCGCCGCCGCCGACCGCCGCATGCCGCCGGACGCCCTCGCGCTGCTCAACCGGCTCACCGTCGCGAACCACTCGAGGAAGCAGGCCTGATGCGCATCTTCGACCCGCACATCCACATGAGCTCGCGGACCACCGACGACTACCGGGCGATGGCCGCCGGCGGCGTGCAGGCCGTCGTGGAGCCGGCGTTCTGGCTCGGGCAGCCGCGCACCAACCCCGGCTCGTTCGCCGACTACTTCGACTCGCTGATCGGCTGGGAGCCGTACCGTGCGGCGCAGTTCGGCGTCCGGCACCACGCCACCATCGCGCTGAACCCCAAGGAGGCCAACGATCCGCGCTGCCGCGGCGTGCTCGACCTGCTGCCGCGCTACCTCGACAAGGACGGCGTGGTGGCGGTCGGGGAGATCGGCTACGACTCGATGACCCCGGCCGAGGACGACGCCTTCGCCGTGCAGCTCGCCCTGGCCGTCGGGTACGAGCTGCCGGCGCTCGTGCACACGCCGCACCGCGACAAGGCGGCGGGCACCCGGCGCACCCTCGACGTCGTCGCCGAGTCCGGCATCGAGCCGGGCCGGGTGGCGATCGACCACCTCAACGAGGTCACGGTCGGGCTGGTCCGCGACTCCGGCTGCTGGATGGGCTTCTCCATCTACCCGGAGACCAAGATGTCGCCGCAGCGGATGGTCGAGATCCTCAAGACGTACGGCACCGAGCGGATGCTGGTGAACTCCGCCGCCGACTGGGGCCACTCCGACCCGCTGCTGACCGTGGAGACCGGCCGGGCGCTGCTCGCGGCCGGGTTCACCGCCGACGACGTCGACCGGGTGCTCTGGCGCAACCCGGTCGAGTTCTACGGCCAGTCCGGGCGCCTCGACCTCACCGACCGGTCGCCGGCGTCGACGTTCGCCGGCAGCTCCATCGCGCGGGGAGGCGGCTGATGCGGCTGCGGCACCCCGGCGGGCAGGTCGTGCACCTGTCGTACTGCACGAACGTGCACCCCGCCGAGGACTTCGCCGGGATCCTGGAGCAGCTGGACACGTACGCGGTGCCGATCCGCGAGCGGCTCGGCACCGACGTGCTCGGCCTCGGCATGTGGCTCGCCGCGCCGGTCGCGGCCGGGCTCGCCGCCGACGTCGCCGGCCGGCAGCGGCTGCGCCGGGAACTCGACGTGCGCGGGCTCGAGGTCGTCATGCTCAACGGCTTCCCGTACCAGGCGTTCCAGGCGCCCGTGGTCAAGCACGCCGTCTACCAGCCCGACTGGACCACCGCGCAGCGGCTCTCGTACACCCTGGATCTGGCCCGGGTGCTGACCGACCTGCTGCCGGCCGGCGCCGCGCGGGGATCGATCTCCACGCTGCCGCTCGCCTGGCGCGAACCGTGGAACCCCGAACGCGCCGACGCCTGCCGGCACCACCTCGACGAGCTGGCCCGCACGCTTGCCATGGGCGAACGGGACATCCGGGTCGCGTTCGAGCCCGAGCCCGGCTGCGTCATCGAGACCACCGCGCAGGCCGCGCACCTGCTCTCCGGCGTGGACACCAGCCGGCTCGGCGTCTGCCTCGACCTGGCGCACCTCGCCTGCGCCTGGGAGGAGCCGCGGGACGCGCTGCGCAACCTCGCCGGCGCGGGGCTGCCGATCGTCAAGGTCCAGGTCTCGGCCGCGCTCGCCAGCGCCGACCCGCGCGCCGACGCCGCGGTGCTGGGCGAGTACGTCGAGCCGCGCTTCCTGCACCAGACCCGCGGCCCCGACGGCCTGTCCGCCGACGACCTCGACGAGGCCCTCGCCGTGCCCGGCGGGCGTGACCAGCCCTGGCGGGTGCACTACCACGTGCCGCTGCACGCACCGCCCGTACCGCCGCTGCAGACCACCGTCGGGGTGCTCGCCGAGTCGCTGGCGCTGCTGGCCGGCGGCCCCGAGCCGCTCTGCGACCACTACGAGGTGGAGACGTACACCTGGAACGTGCTGCCGCCGACCTCGCGCCCCGGCAACCCGGCCGAGCTGGCGTCGGGGATCGCCTCCGAACTCTTCTTCGCCCGGGCCCAGCTCACCGCGCTGGGTCTCACCGCTCATCAGGGGGTCACGCCGTGAAGCCCGTGGTCGTACTGGACGTCGTCGGCCTCACCCCGCGGCTGCTGGACCACATGCCGCGCCTCTCCCGGCTCGCCGGCACCGGATTCTCCGCGCACCTGCGCACCGTCCTGCCGGCCGTCACCTGCACGGTGCAGTCCACGTTCCTCACCGGCGAGCTGCCGTCCGGGCACGGCATCGTCGGCAACGGGTGGTACTTCCGCGACCTGGGCGAGGTGCTGCTCTGGCGCCAGCACAACGCGCTGGTCGGCGGCGAGAAGCTGTGGCACGCGGCCCGCTCCCGCGCGCCGGGCTACACGGTGGCCAACGTCTGCTGGTGGTATGCGATGGGCGCCGACGTCGACTGGACGGTGACGCCGCGTCCGGTCTACCACGCCGACGGCCGCAAGGACCCGGACTGCTACACCGATCCGCCGGCGCTGCACGACGAGCTCACCGCGAAGCTGGGCACGTTCCCGCTGTTCAGCTACTGGGGCGCGAACGCCGGGCTGGCGTCCTCGGCGTGGATCTGCCGGGCCGCCGAACAGATCATGGCGGCCCACCACCCGGACCTGACCCTGGTCTACGTGCCGCATCTCGACTACGACCTGCAGCGCTACGGGCCCTCCGCCCCGCAGGCCGCCGCCGCGGCGGCCGAGCTCGACGCCACCCTCGGCCCGTTGCTCGACGCGGCGGCGGCCCGCGGCGCCACGATCGTCGTGCTCTCCGAGTACGGCATCACCGACGTGGCGCGCCCGGTCGACGTCAACCGGCTGCTGCGCGCCGAGGGCCTGCTGCGGGTGCACACCCAGGCCGGGATGGAGTACCTCGACCCCTGGACGTCCCGGGCGTTCGCCGTGGCGGACCACCAGATCGCACACGTCTACGTCCGCGACCCCGCCGACGTACCCGCCGTGGCGAAGCTCTGCGCGGTGCTGCCCGGCGTCGCCGAGGTCCTCGACGCCGGCGGCCTCGCCGCGCACGGGCTGGACCACGAGCGTTCGGGGGACCTCGTACTGGTCGCGGAGCCGGACTCCTGGTTCACGTACTACTACTGGCTGGACGACGCGGCCGCACCGGACTTCGCCCGGCTGGTGGAGATCCACCGCAAGCCCGGGTACGACCCCGCCGAGCTGTTCTTCGACCCGGCGGGCCCGGCGGCGGCGAAGGGGCGCGCCGCTCTGGCGCTGCTGCGCAAGAAGCTGGGCATGCGCTACCTGATGAGCGTCGTCGGCCTCGACGCCGGCGCCCGCGCGGTCCGCGGCTCACACGGGCGGCTGCCGGCGGACCCGCGCGACGCGCCCGTGCTGATCTGCTCGGACCCGGCCTTCGCCCGGGACGCGGTCGCCGCCACCGAGGTGAAGGACCTGCTGCTCACGCTGGCCGGGCTGCCGTCATGACCGTCGGCATGGCGCCGGAGACCGACGCGGCGGGCCTGGCCCGGCGCTGCGAGTCGGCGCTCATCTGCTACCTGGACCGGCAGCGTCCACACTGGCCCGACGGCACCCCGGCGGGCGTGCTCGACGCCGTGCGGCGGTTCGTGCTCGCGGACGGCAAGCGCCTGCGCCCGATGTTCTGCTACTGGGGCTGGCGCGGCGCGGGGCAGCCGGACGGCCCGGAGATCGTCGCGGCGGCCGCGGCGCTCGAACTGTTCCACGCCTTCGCCCTGATCCACGACGACATCATGGACAACAGCACGCTGCGCCGCGGCCAGCCGACCGTGCACCGCCACTTCGCCGACGTGCACACCCGGCACTCGTGGCGCGGCGAGGCCGTCCGGTACGGCCAGAGCGCCGCGCTGCTCTGCGGCGACCTCTGCGCGGCCTGGGCGGACCACATGCTGCACGAGTCGGGGCTGCCGGTCCACTGGATACACCGCGGTTACCGCCTCTTCACGGTGATGCGCACCGAGGTGATCGCCGGTCAGTACCTGGATCTGGTCTCGGGGGTGGGCGACGGGTCGGTGGCGGGTGCGCTGACCGTCATCCGGATGAAGGCGGCCCGGTACACGGTGACCCGGCCGCTGCAGATAGGTGCGGCCCTGGCGGGCGGCCCGGAGCGGCTGCAGGCGGCGTTGCAGGCGTTCGGCGATCCGCTCGGCGACGCGTTCCAGCTGCGTGACGACGTGCTCGGCGTCTTCGGCGACCCGGCCGTGACGGGCAAGCCGGTGGTGGACGACCTGCGCGAGGGCAAGCCGACGGCGATGGTCGCGATGGCCCGCGACCGGGCGGACCGGGCGCAGGCCGCCCGGATCCGGGAGCTGTTCGGCGACGCGCAGCTCGACGACGCGGGCGCCGCCGAGCTGCGCTCGATCATCACGGCGACCGGGGCCCGGCAGGGCATCGAGGAGCTGATCTCGCTGCGGGCGGCGGAGGCGACGGCGGCGCTGACGGACGCGCCGCTGACCGGTGAGGCGCGGGCCGCCCTCGCCGACCTGGCCTCGTCGGTGGTGGCTCGGCACCGCTGAGACTTGCGCCGGCCCGCCCTCATTCACGCCGTTGCCTGGCGCATCGACGGCGTTGCTCCTGGTCAGCCGGGGAGTTGTCCGGTCCAGGTGCCGGTGGCGGCGTAGGCGACGCAGGTAACCCAACGGCTGTCCGCATAGACCGATTCGGCCGGGAATTCGTAGAACATCTCGCCGTTGGAGAACTGGCCGATCCCGTAGCCCGGGAACTCGCGGCGACAGCGGTTCTCGGCCGCCGCGTCGACCTTCGTGTCTCCTGGATAAGGCCAGAGTTTGAGGTCGAACACCAGGTACACCTCGGCCTGGTGTGGCTTGTGGCACGCAATCTTGGACATTTCCGCGACGGCGAGTTCAGGGTCGAGGCGCAGAATGCACTCGCCTTCGGCAGCGTTCGCCGGCGCGATGGGCGGAGGGCTGGACGGCGTGCCGGACGGTGGGCCGCCGGTGGCCGTGCCCGCGGCGCCCGACAGGTAGCCGGACACGGTGACTATCAGCACCAAGGCCAGGGCGATTCCCCACAAGGCCGACAGGCAGATCCCCGCGATGGCCAGTCCCAGCCCTCGCCCGCCGCGCCGGGAGATCTGCGCGATGGCGATGATGCCGAAGACGACGCCGAAGGCAGCACCAAGGCCGACGATGCCGCAGACCAAGGAGGCCACGGCGAAGCCATTGAGGCCGGGAGCCGGCGAACCGGGTGGCCGTTGCTGCAGCGGCGGCACCGGATAGCCGGGGAGTCCCTCGTTCACAGCCGGCACCGTACCGGAAGTTTGATCTCAGGTGGGGCGACGAGGCATGCGTGATGTTCCCGTCAACGCTCACCGACGACAACAAGGTGAAGGTGCGGGTCGGCGAGGAGACCCGGGCCGTACCGCCCATCAACGGCGATCACGTTGAAATAGGGTCGGCCGGGTGAGAACGATCTCCGTAACGACACCCGAGGGCGCAGATTGGAACGTCCGCGTCGTGTGGGCGCCGCGCTGGCGGGTGCGGTCCCGCATGACGACCCTCCTCGTCCGTTCCTCAGCTCCTCGTGCGCAGGCCGTCGAAGGCGACGATGGTGACGGCGTCGGCGAGCTCGGCCGCGCCGCCGCGCCGCGGGCGGTACCACTCGATCAGTGAATTCACCATGCCGAACAGCAGGCGGGCGGCGGTGGCCGCGTCCACATCGTGTCGGATGGCGCCCTCGGCCTGTGCCTGTTCGACCAGCTTGGTGACCTTGGCGTCGAAGACCCGGCGGCGCAGCAGGGCCTGCTGCTCCACCGCGGTGTTACCCCGCACCCGCAGGAGCAGCGTCACGTACTCCAGGCGCTCGGCCAGCACCAGCACGCTGTTGCGGATGAGCATCTCGAGGCGGTCGATGGCGGCCGTCTCCTCCCGCTCGACCTCGGCCATCGCGTCGTCGAGGCCGTCCAGCGCCTGGTCGACCGCGATCCGCAGCAGCTCCTGCTTGCCGGCGACGTGGTGGTAGAGGCTCGACTTGGTGATGCCGAGCCGCTTCGCGACGTCGTCCATGCTGGTCGCCTCGTAGCCGCGCTCGTTGAACAGCCGTACCGCGGCCGCGAGGACCGCGCCGAGGTCGTGGCCCGGCCGGCCACGCCGCGGCCGGACGCTCGGCGCGGCGCTTTCGGGCACCTCGTGCGCGGCGGTGCGCACACCGTTCTCATGAGCCATATTTTCCTCCGGCTCCCGCCCGGGCTTGATTACCGACCGATCGGACGGTAAATATGGGGTACAGCCAACCGCACAGGAGCGCCGATGACAACCCCCGCCGAGTTCTACGAGACGCACCGCGAGCTGCTCGACAAGGCGATCGAGGCGGCCGCCACCCGTGACTACTGGTCGGCGTACCCCGAGTCGCCCAGCAAATCCGTTTACGGCGAGGACGCAGCCCCCGCCGGCGAGCGGGCGTTCCAGGCGCTGCTCGGTGCCGACTTCCCGATCGAGGTGCCCGGCGCGACCGGCACCGTGGCCACCGAGCGCTCGCCGTACGGTATCGCCCTCGACGTCCGTTATCCCAAGGGCGACCCGGCCGAACTGGTCGCCGCCGCCCGCGCCGCCATGCCGCGCTGGCGCGCCGTCGGCCCGCAGGGGCGGGCCGGGGTGGCCGCCGAGATCCTGCGCCGCGTCAACGGCCGCATCTTCGAGCTGGCGCACGCCGTGCAGCACACCACCGGCCAGGCGTTCGTCATGGCCTTCCAGGCCGGCGGCGCGCACGCGCAGGACCGCGGCCTGGAGGCCGTCGCGGTCGCCCTGGCCGAGTCGACCCGCATCCCGGCCACCGCGATCTGGGGCAAGCCGCAGCGCGGCACCGACCCGCTGCGCCTGGCCAAGACCAGCACCGTCGTCGGCCGCGGCGTCGCGCTCGTCATCGGCTGCAACACGTTCCCCACCTGGAACGGCTACCCCGGCCTGTTCGCGAGCCTGGTCACCGGCAACGCCGTGATCGTGAAGCCGCACCCCGGCGCGGTCCTGCCGCTGGCCATCACCGTGCAGATCGCCCGCGAGGTGCTCACCGAGGCCGGCCAGGACCCCAACCTGGTGACCCTCGCCGTCGAGGAACCCGGCGACGGCATCGCCGCCACCCTCGCCACCCACCGCGACGTGCGCATCGTCGACTTCACCGGCTCGAGCGAGTTCGGCAACTGGCTCGAGGCCAACGCCCGCCAGGCGGTCGTCTACACCGAGAAGGCCGGCCTCAACACCGTCATCGTCGACTCCACCGACGACTACAAGGGGTTGCTGCGCAACCTGGCCTTCTCCCTGTCGCTCTACAGCGGCCAGATGTGCACCACGCCGCAGAACCTGCTCGTGCCGTCGGGCGGCATCGAGACGGACGCGGGCCACCGCAGCGTCGACGAGTTCGGCGCCGACCTCGCGACCGCGCTGGACAAGCTGCTCGGCGACCCCAAGCGGGCGGCCGGCACCCTCGGCGCGATCGTCAACGACGGCGTGCTGGCCCGGCTGGCCGAGGCCGGCGGCGCGCCCGGCGTCATCCGCGCCTCCGCGGCGGTGACCGACGAGGGGTTCCCGGGCGCCACCATCCGGACGCCGGTCGTGCTGCGCATCGACGCCGCCGACGAGAAGACCTACACCCGCGAGTGGTTCGGGCCGATCTCGTTCGTCATCGCCACCGGCTCCACCCGGCACAGCCTCGAGCTGTTCACCGAGACCGTCCGGGACCACGGCGCGCTCACCGCGTCGGTCTACTCCACCTCGCCGGAGGTGCTCGAGGCGGCCCGCGAGGCGGCGCTCGAGGCCGGCGTGCATCTGTCGCAGAACCTCACCGGCGGCGTGTTCGTCAACCAGACCGCCGCGTTCAGCGACCTGCACGGCACACCGGCGAACCCCGCCGCGACCGCGTCGCTGAGCGACTCGCACTTCGTCACCGGCCGCTTCTTCACGCTGCAGTCGCGCCACCACGTCGCGGAGCCGGCCGATGCCTGAGGCCTACCTGGTCGGCGGCGCCCGCACCCCGCAGGGAAAGTACGGCGGCGCGCTCGCCGGCGTGCGCCCCGACGACCTGGCCGGGCTCGTCGTCGCCGCGGCCGTCAGCCGCGGCGGCGTGCCCGGCGAGGCGGTCGACGAGGTGATCCTCGGCGCGGCGAACCAGGCCGGCGAGGACAACCGCAACGTGGCGCGGATGGCCGTGCTGCTCGCGGGCCTGCCCGACGCCGTGCCCGGCTACACCGTCAACCGGCTCTGCGCCAGCGGCCTGACCGCGATCGTCTCGGCCGCACAGGCGGTACGCAGCGGCGAGGCCGACGTGATCGTGGCCGGCGGCGTCGAGTCCATGACCCGGGCGCCGTGGGTCATGGCCAAGCCCGGCACGCCGTGGGCGCGCCCCGGCGAGGTCGTCGACTCGTCGCTGGGCTGGCGCTTTACCAACCCGGCGTTCGCCGCGCACGACCGCGGCGCCGGCACCGGTCCCGAGGACCGCCGGGTCACCCTCGCCATGGGTGAGACGGCCGAGGAGGTCGCCGCCCTCGACGGCATCACCCGCGCCGAGAGCGACGCCTTCGCGCTGCGCAGCCACGATCGGGCCGTCGCGGCGATCGACGCCGGCCGCTTCGACGCCGAGATCGTCGGTGTGCCGGTCAAGGACGGCCAGGTCACCACCGACGAGATCCCGCGCCGTGGCGGCAGCCTCGAGAAGCTGGCCACGCTGCGCCCGGTCTTCCGCGCCGGCGGCGTGGTCACCGCCGCGTCGTCGTCGCCGCTCTCCGACGGCGCCGCCGCCGTCGTGGTGGCCAGCGAGGCGGCGGTCAAGCGCTACGGCCTGACCCCGCGCGCCCGCATCGTCACCTCCGCCAGCGCGGGCGTGCCGCCGCAGATCATGGGCCTCGGCCCGGTGCCCGCCACCGAGAAGGCCCTCGCCCGGGCCGGCTGGGGCGTCGGCGACGTCGAGGCGGTCGAGCTCAACGAGGCCTTCGCCGTGCAGTCCCTGGCGGTCGTCCGGCGGCTGAAGCTGGACGAGGAGCGGGTCAACGCCGACGGCGGCGCCATCGCGCTCGGCCACCCGCTCGGCTGCTCCGGCGCCCGCCTGACCGTCACCCTGCTCGGCCGGATGGAGCGCGAGAACGCCCGCCGCGGCCTCGCCACGCTCTGTGTCGGCGTCGGCCAGGGCGTCGCCATGCTGGTGGAGCGCGTCTGATGACGCCGCACGCCACCATCGCGGTGGAGGAACTCGACGACCGGGTGGTGGTGACGCTGCGACGGCCGGAGGCCCGCAACGCCATCAACGCGGCGATGATCCGCGAGCTGCACGAGGTCTGCGCCGGCCTCGAGGAGAACCCGAGGCTGCTGCTGCTCACCGGGGCCGGCGGCGTGTTCGCCGCCGGCGCCGACATCGCGGAGCTGCGGGCCCGCGGCCGCGACCAGGCGCTGCAGGGCATCAACAGCCGCCTGTTCGACCGCATCGCCCGGCTGCCGATGCCGACGGTGGCCGCGGTCGACGGCTACGCGCTCGGCGGGGGAGCGGAGCTCGCCTACGCGTGCGACATCCGGCTGGCCTCGCCGGCGGCGACGTTCGGCAACCCGGAACCGGGCCTGGGCATCCTCGCCGCGGCCGGCGCGACGTGGCGGCTGCGCGACCTCGTCGGCGCCTCGGTGGCCAAGCAGGTCCTGCTCGCCGGCCGTCGGCTCACCGCCGAGGACGCCTGGCGGCTCGGACTGGTCGCCGAGGTCGTGCCCGCGGACGACCTTCTCAAGCGGGCGCACGCGTTGCTCGACCGGATGACGCGTTCTTCAGCGTTGGCGCTGCGACTGACCAAGCTGGTCACCGACGCGCCGGGCGGCCACCCGGTCACCGACGATCTCGCTCAGGCGATCCTATTCGAGTCCCAGGAGAAGCACACCCGCATGGACGCCTTCCTGTCCGGAGAACGGTCGTGACCGCCGTGCCGAAGATCGTCGGCGTCATCGGCGGCGGGCGGATGGGCGCGGGCATCGCCCAGGTCTTCGCCGTCGCCGGCGCCTGCGTGACCATCGTCGAGCGGGACCCGGCCGCGGGCGCGGCCGCCCTGGAGCGGGTCGGCACAGGCGTGCGCCGCGCCGCCGAGCGGGGCAAGCTCGCCGGGGACGCCGCGCAGGTCCTGGACCGCGTCGGCCTCGCCGGCGAGGTCGCGGACCTGCCGGCCGCCGACCTGATCGTCGAGGCGGTGCCCGAGGACGCGGCCCTCAAGATCCGCGTGCTCGCCGCCGCCGAGGCGGTCGCTGGCGAGCACACCGTGCTCGCCACCAACACCAGCTCGCTGTCGATCGCCGGCCTCGCCGAGGGCCTGCGCCGCCCGGCGGCCCTGATCGGCATGCACTTCTTCAACCCGGTGCCGGCCAGCGATCTCGTCGAGATCGTGGTCGGCCCGCAGACCGCCGACGCGGTCCGCGACGCCGCCCATTCCTGGGCGCTGGGCCTCGGCAAGACCGCGATCCTGGTACGCGACTCGCCCGGCTTCGCCACCAGCCGCCTCGGCGTCCTGCTCGGCCTCGAGGCCATCCGGATGCTCGAGGAGGGCGTCGCCGACGCGGAGTCGATCGACCGGGCGATGGAGCTCGGCTACCGGCACCCGATGGGCCCGCTGCGCTCCACCGACCTTGTCGGCCTCGACGTGCGGCTCGCGATCGCCGAGCACCTGCACCGCGAGCTCGGCGAGCGGTTCGCGCCGCCGCAACTTCTGCGTGACAAGGTGGCCCGTGGAGAGCTGGGCCGCAAGACCGGACAGGGCTTCCACACCTGGGAGGTGAACCGATGACCGAGGCTACTTTCGCGGAGACCATCGCGAAGGATCAGCGGGTCGAGCCGCGGGACTGGATGCCGGACGGCTACCGCAGGACGATGATCCGGCAGATCGCGCAGCACGCGCACTCGGAGATCATCGGCATGCAGCCCGAGGGCGAGTGGATCACCCGTGCGCCGTCGCTGCGGCGCAAGGCGATCCTGCTCGCCAAGGTGCAGGACGAGGCGGGGCACGGCCTCTACCTCTACTCGGCGGCCGAGACCCTCGGCGCCGACCGCGGCGACCTGACCCGCCGGCTCATCGAGGGCCGGCAGAAGTACTCGTCGATCTTCAATTACCCGACCCTGTCCTTCGCCGACGTCGGCGTCATCGGCTGGCTTGTCGACGGCGCCGCGATCTGCAACCAGGTGCCGCTGTGCCGCAGCTCCTTCGGCCCGTACGCCCGGGCGATGATCCGGATCTGCAAGGAGGAGTCCTTCCACCAGCGGCAGGGCTACGAGCTGCTGATGACGATGATGGGCGGCACCGACGCGCAGCGGGAGATGGTGCAGGACGCCGTCAACCGCTGGTGGTGGCCGTCGCTGATGATGTTCGGGCCGCCCGACGACCAGTCGCCGAACTCGGCGCAGTCCATGGCCTGGAAGATCAAGCGGCACACCAACGACGAGCTGCGGCAGCGCTACGTCGACATGAGCGTGCCGCAGGCCGAGGCGCTCGGGGTCACCCTGCCGGACCCGGACCTGCGCTGGAACGACGAGCGCGGGCACTGGGACTTCGGCGCCATCGACTGGGACGAGCTCAAGCGCGTCATCTCGGGCGACGGCCCGTGCAACGCCCTGCGCATCGAGAACCGGCGCCGCGCCGACTCCGAGGGCGCCTGGGTCCGCGAGGCGGCCGCGGCACACGCCGCCCGCCGTCAGGAGGTAGCACCATGACCGAAGAGATCAAGCACGAGTGGCCGTTGTTCGAGGTCTTCGTCCGGGCCAAGCGCGGCCTGAACCACGTGCACGTCGGCTCGTTGCGTGCCGCCGACCACCAGATGGCCCTGCACCACGCCCGCGACCTCTACACGCGGCGCAACGAGGGCGTGAGCATCTGGGTGGTGCGCTCGGACGACGTGGCGGCGTCCAGCCCGGACGAGAAGGACGCGTTCTTCGCACCGAGCGGGGACAAGGTCTACCGGCACCCGACGTACTACTCGATTCCCGACTCCGTACCGCACATCTGAGGCGATCTGAATGTCCTTCGACGCCGCCTACGAGGCGCTCACCGACCACGACGACGACGCCCGGTGGGCCTACGGCACCGGGTTCGCCGACCCGCTCGCCGGCGTGGACACCGCCGTGCCCGCCGGGGTCGACCGCGGTGACCTGGCCGCCTACTGCCTCATGCTCGGCGACGACGCGCTGATCATGTCCCACCGGCTGCAGCAATGGGTGACCCGCGCGCCCGAGCTCGAGGACGAGCTGGCGATCGCCAACATCGCCCTCGACCTGCTCGGCCAGGCCCGGCTGCTGCTGACCCGCGCGGCCGAGGTCGAGGACGCCGGCCTCGACGAGGACGCCCTGGCCTACCTGCGGGACGCGGCCGACTTCCGCAACGTCCGGCTGGTGGAGCGGGAGGACGCCGACTTCGCGCACCTGGTCGCCCGCCTGCTGGTGTTCGCGACGTGGCGGCTCGCGCTGCTGGACGCGCTGACCGCCTCGGCCGACCCGGTGCTGGCGGCGATCGGCGCGAAGGGCGTCAAGGAGGTCACCTACCACCGCGACTACGCGGCCCAGTGGGTGGTCCGGCTCGGCGACGGAACGGAGCTGTCGCACGAACGCATGCGCGCCGCGGCCGACGCGGTACTGCCGCTGACCGACGAGCTCTTCCGCACCCACCGTACGGAGTCGCGCCTGGCGCGCGCCGGGGTGGCCGTGGATCCGGCGACGCTGCGCGCGGAGTTCGACGGCGTCTGGGCGCAGGTCATGCAGGCCGCGAACCTGCACCCGGCGGCGCGGACCCAGGGCGACGACGGCCCGGGCGGCCGGGACGGCGTGCACACGGCGGCGCTGGCCGACATCCTCGCCGAACTGCAGGGCCTGGCCCGATCCGTGCCGGGCGGTGCGTGGTGACCGCGGCGGCCGTCGCGGCCCGGGTCGCGGACCCGGAACTGCCCATGCTGACCCTCGCCGACCTCGGGATCCTGCGCGCCGTCGACGAGGCCGGCGACCGGGTCGTCGTCACGATCACCCCGACGTACTCGGGCTGCCCCGCCATGCGGACCATCGAGGACGACCTCACCGGCGCGCTGCGCGAAGCCGGCTACGCGCGGGTCGAGGTGCGCACCGTGCTGAGCCCGGCGTGGACCACCGACTGGATCACCCCGGCGGGCCGGGACAAGCTCGCCGCCGCCGGGATCTCGCCGCCGGGGCCCGCGCCCCGCCGGGCCTCCGGGCCGGTGCCGCTCACCCTCGGCCCCAGCCGGCGGTCGATCGCCTGCCCGCAGTGCGGGCACGCCGAGACGGAGGAGATCGCGGCCTTCAGCGCCACGGCCTGCCGTGCGCTGCGCCGGTGCCCCGCCTGCCGCGAGCCGTTCGAACACGTGAAGGAGATCTGACGTGGTGGTGCGTGAGTTCCATCCGCTGCGGGTCGCCGCCGTCGAGCGGCTCTGCGACGACGCGGTCGCCGTCACGTTCGAGGTGCCGGACGAGCTGACCGGCGTGTACGCGTTCCGGCCGGGGCAGTCGCTGACGATCCGCCGCGCCGGGGACGGCGCCGACGAGCGCCGCAGCTACTCGATCTGCGCGCCGGCGGGGGAGCGCCCCCGCATCGGCGTCCGCGAGGTGCCCGGCGGCCTGGTGTCGTCGTGGCTGGTGCACGGCCTGCGGCCCGGCGACGAGGTCGAGGTCGCGCCGCCGAGCGGCACCTTCACGCCGGATCTCGAGGCGGCGGGCCGGCACGTCCTGATCGCCGCCGGCTCGGGCATCACGCCGGTCCTCTCGATCGCCGCCTCGCTGCTGCGGCGCCCGGACACCCAGGTCGGCATCCTGTACGGCAACCGCCGCGCCGACACGGTGATGTTCGCCGAGGAGCTCTCCGACCTCAAGGACGCCCATCCGTCCCGGCTCGAACTGGTGCACCTGCTCTCCCGCGAGGCCCGCGAGGTCGAGCTGCTGACCGGGCGCCTCGACGCGGACAAGCTACGGGCCCTGCTGCCCCGGCTCATCGACGTGCACTGGGTCGACCACTGGTGGCTGTGCGGCCCGTTCGGCATGGTCACCGGCGCCACCGAGGTGCTGGGCGAGTTCGGCGTCGAGCCGGCCCGCATCCACCGCGAGCTGTTCTGGGTGGACGAGGCGCCGCCGGAGCCGGTCCGGGAGGAGGCGGGCCCCCGGGGGCCGAGCAGCGAGGTCACCGTCGTTCTCGACGGCCGGTCGACCACGGTCACCGTGCCGCAGGGCGACACCGTCCTCGAGGGGGCACAGCGGTCCCGCCCGGACCTGCCGTTCGCCTGCAAGGGCGGGGTGTGCGGCACCTGCCGGGCCCGCGTCGTCGACGGCGAGGTGGAGATGCGGCGGAACTTCGCGCTGGAGCCGGCCGAGGTGGCTGCGGGATTCGTGCTCACCTGCCAGTCGACCCCGACCTCGGCCAAGGTCGTGGTCAGCTTCGACGACTGAGCGCCCCGCCGCGCCCCGCCGCGGCAACGCCGGGGACGTCCGGCCCGCCCGAAAGCCTCACAATCGCGGTCTGCCTGCCGATGGCTCCGCTCGTGCAAAGTGCGGAGTTCGACGACCACACCGCGGAGTACTGGGCTCGCCAGATCCGGATCG
Source organism: Actinoplanes sp. NPDC049118 (assembly GCF_040648555.1). NCBI lineage: Bacteria > Bacillati > Actinomycetota > Actinomycetes > Micromonosporales > Micromonosporaceae > Actinoplanes > Actinoplanes sp. NPDC049118. Next base: position 188,087 of record NZ_JBEZDY010000013.1, on the reverse strand, counting down.
GATCCGCCATCGCCGCCGGGGTCTCCCTGCTCGGCTGCGTGCGGGTGGCAGTCGACTGGGGTGCCGGCGCCCACTGGCTGATCCCGCTGGTGGTCTGCGCGATCGCCGGGCAGGTGGGTGCCGTGTTCCTGCCCTGGGCCCGGATGGTGCGCGACCGCCGGTTCCGGCGCTGGCTGGTCGGCTGGTGGCTCGTGGTGCTGCCGCTGCTGTTCCTGTTCTCCTACATCGACGACGACGGCCTGATCATCTACCTGCCGGGCGTCGCGCTGATCCTGGTGGGCGCCGCGTCGCTGTACGGGCCCCGGGTCGTGGTGGGGCTCGGCGTCCTGTCCCTGGCCGGCTACCTGGCCCTGCTGCCGGCGGTGACCAGCACCAGCGCGGTCTCGGTCGTCTCGCTGGCGGCGATCATGTCCTGCCTCGTCGCGCTGAACTCGATACACGCACACAACCGGCGGCAGCTGGACACCCGGCGCAAGGCCGCCGAGCACCGCACCGAGATGCTGCTCGAGGCCGCCTCGGACGCGGTCTTCGCGATCGACGCCGAGGGCGTCGTCCGCTACGCCAGCCCGTCCGCCCAGCGGATCCTCGGCCTGCGCACGGACCAGCTCAGCGGCACCGCCGCGGTCGCGCTGACCCACCCGGAGGAGCTGGACGGCCTGCGCGAATGGCTGGCCGGACTGTGGAACATGCCGGGGGAGACCAGCCGCACCGAGGCGCGGTTGCGCCGCCCGGACGGCACCTGGATGCACCTCGACGTCATCGGCACGAATCGGGTCGACGACCCGGCCCTGCGCGCCGCCGTGATCAGCCTGCGGGACATCGGCCGGCGCAAGGAGCTCGAGGACGAGCTCAGCAAGCAGGCCTTCACCGACTCGCTGACCGGCCTGCCGAACCGGGCGTTGTTCCGCGACCGGCTCGAGCAGGCCGTCGCCCGCCGCCGCGCCGACGGCACGGTCACCGTGCTGCTCATCGACCTCGACGACTTCAAGCTGGTCAACGACAACCTCGGGCACAGCGCCGGCGACGAGCTGCTGGCCACCCTCGCCCGGCGGCTGCGCGCCGAGATGCGCCCCGGCGACACCCTGGCCCGGCTCGGCGGCGACGAGTTCGCCATCCTGATCGAGGACCTGGACCTCGCCGGCGCGGCCACCCTGGCCGAGCGGCTGCTGGCCGCGGGCCGCGAGCAGGTCCGGCTGGGCAGCCGGGACGTGAACTGCTCGCTGAGCATCGGCGTCGCCGGCGGCGACATGCCCGCCGAGCAGCTGCTGCGCAACGCCGACCTCGCCATGTACGCGGCCAAGCGCGGCGGCCGCAACGCGTACGAGCTGTTCAGCCCCTCGATGTCGCGCTCGGTCCTGGAGGAGGCGCAGCAGCGCGTCGACATGGAGCGCGGACTGGAGCAGAAGCAGTTCGTCGTCCTGTACCAGCCGGTCGTGGACATGGAGACCGAGCGGCTGACGGGCGTCGAGGCGCTGGTCCGGTGGCGGCACCCCGAGGACGGGCTGCTCAGCCCGAACCAGTTCATCGCGAACGCCGAGGCCAACGGCCTGATCGTGCCGCTCGGCCGGTGGGTGCTGCGGGAGGCCTGCGAGCAGCTTGCGCGCTGGCGCCGCGAGACGCCGGACGCGGCCGGCCTGGTGATGAACGTCAACCTGTCGGCGCGGCAGTTCCAGTACGCCGGCCTGGTCGACGACGTCGCCGCGGCGCTCGCCGACGCGGGCATCCCGGCGGGCTCGCTGACCCTGGAGATCACCGAGTCGATGCTGATGGTGGACATCGACGGGGCGATCGAGACGCTCGGCGCGCTGCGGGAGCTCGGCGTCCGGCTGGCCATCGACGACTTCGGCACCGGCTATTCGTCGCTGAACTACCTCAAGCAGCTGCCGGTCGACATCATCAAGATCGACCGCACGTTCGTGGAGCAGGTCGACACCGACGCCGAGGACGTGGCGCTGATCGACGCGGTGGTGGGCCTGGGGCAGGCGCTGCGGTTGCAGACCGTGGCGGAGGGCATCGAGACCGACGGCCAGTGGGCGATGCTGCGCCAGATCGGCTGCGACCAGGGCCAGGGTTACCTGTTCGGCCGCCCGGGCGACGCGGCCTCGGTGACCGGCCTGCTGGCCCGCGGCACGGGCACGGCGACCCGGGTCGCCGCCGGGTCCTCCGCCTGAGCGGGTAGCGCGACGGGAATCGGGCAGCCACCGGGGGGTGGCTGCCCGATCAACGCCGGTACGGGACGGTCAGTCGCGGGTGGCGTTCCGGCGGCGCCGGGTCGCGCCGATGAGCACCGCACCGCAGAGCACCAGCAGGGCACCGCCCAGGATGATGGTTATCGAGTTGGCGCCGGTAAGGGCCAGCCTGGAGTTGTTCTCGGCCTGCACGTCGCTCGCCGCCGCCTCCTCCTCCTGGCCGGGGTCCGGCGCGCCGTCGTCGTCGTTCGCCGCGACCTCGGCGGCGGGCTCCTCGGTGGCCTTCGTCTCCGTCGGCAAGGGCTTGGCCTTGTCGCCGGCCACGTTCTTCACCGGGTCGTCGCCCTCGCTCTCGTCGCCCGAGCCGGCGGACTCGTCGTCCTCATCGGTCGCCGGCCGGGTGGTCTTGCCGGGCTTCGGCGAGGCGGCGGTGGTCTTCGGGATCGTCACGGTGCCGGTCTTGGGCGGCGTGCCGTCGGTCCCGGTCTTCGGCGTCGCGGTACCGGCCGTGTTGCCGGGGTTCGGCTCCTGGTTGTCGCCGTTGCCGTTGTCGCCCTCGTCGCCGTTGTCCCCGCCGCCGTTGTCCCCGCCGTTGTTGTCCCCGCCGTTGTTGTCACCACCGCCGTTGTCGGCGGGCGGGGACGCGGGTGGAGTCGCGGGCGGGGTGGTGGCCGGCGGGTCCTCGGGCTCCTCGGCCTGGCCGCCCTCGACCTTGACGCGGACCGCGTCGAGCGCCGGGGTCTGGTTGGCGCGCTGCATCATCGGGATGCGGTGCGAGCCGTCGCCGGCCCAGGACGCGCACTGCGCGATGCCCTCCTGCGGCAGCCCCGGCACCTGGATGGTCACGGTGTCCGGCGTCGCGCCGCCCTTCTTGTCCTCGGTCGCGACGAAGAACGCCGGCACCGGCGCCGGGTCGACGGCCTCGGTGGTGCTGGACAGCATCCGGCACGCGGTGTGGAAGTGACCCCGGACGAGACCGTCCTGCAGGACCGAACTCTCCACGTAGTAGCCGCCCTGGCCGGCCGCGAGGAAGCGGTCCCGGATCAGGTTGCGGGTGCTGACCTTGAGGGTGAACGGCGTGTTCGCCTTCACCGTCTCCGGGAACTCGGTGATCAGCAGCGTCGGGTTGTTCTCCTGCGCGCCGACCTCGCCGAACTCGGTGGAGACGCAGCGGCCGCCCTTCTGGAAGCCGTCGTGCGGCTCCAGGTCGCTGTCCTCGCAGCTGTTGGCCAGGATCTGCAGGCCGTTGACCTGCTTGGCCGTCGTGTTGCCGGTCTTGCAGACCTCGACGGGCTCGGGCGCGGGCGCCTGCTCGCCCTTGGCGAGCTGGCCGTCGCCCTTGTGCTGGACGTCGCCGTCCTTGTCCGTGTAGGTGCCGACCTTGGGGTCGCTCGCGGCCTTCTGGCCCGACGGGGCGGCCGGGGCGGCGGCGGGAGCCTGGCAGGCGGCGGTCTTGCTCTCGTCGGCGTTGGAGATCTGGGTGACACCGATCACCCCACCGAACGCGACCAGAACGGCGACCGCGGCGATGATCCTGCGGTCCGGGCCCCGGCGCGTGCCGGCCCGACGGTAGGTCGGCCTTCGCATGGGTGGCACCTCTTCTTCAAACCATTTCGGCGGCTGATGCTGCCAGCAGAGGAGGCCATTTCCGGTCCCCATCCGCGGTGGCACCCAGACGTTAGGAGCACGGTTGACCGAACGCCAATTAAGGCCGAAAACTTGAGGATTTCTTAGGCGCAAATTAATGCAAAGATATGCATCGCATTTCGAACCCCGAACCTCCACCGTTCGGACGATGTCCGTCTAGTACGAACAGTGGAGGCCCGCGATGCGTACCGGTGTCACGAGGGTACCGGGAGTGAGCGAGCGCGGCACCGTCCTAACGGGCGGCTCCGGCCCGGTACGGCGGCCGCGACCTCGCCGCGGACCCCGGATTGCGACAGGATGGGAACGCCGGAAAGGAGGCGCTCCCATGTCCCTCGTGCACGGCACGGTCGCACCCGGCTACGAGAAGGTCCAGGAGGTCTTCGCCGCCGAGGCCGCCCGGCTGGGCGACGTCGCCGCCCAGCTCGCGGTGCACCGGCACGGCCGCCCGGTCGTCGACCTGCACACCGGCGACGGCGGCGCGCTGACCGGGATCTACGGCGTCACCAAGGGCGCCGCCTACCTCGCCTTCGCGCTGCTGGTGCAGGACGGGCTCGTCGACGTCGCCCGCTCGGTGCGGCACTACTGGCCACAGTTCACCAGCGATGTCACCGTGCGGGAGCTGCTACAGCACCGGGCCGGGCTGATCGGGGTGGACGGCGGATTCGGCCCGCGCGAGATCGCGGACGACCGGATCATCGCCGAGCGGCTCGCCAAGCAGCGCCCGTACTGGCCCCGCGGCTCAGGCTACGGCTACCACGCGCTGGTCATCGGCGCGCTCGCCGGCGAGATCGTCCGGCGGGTCACCGGGCGTTCGCTGCAGCAGACGTACGAGCAGCGCATCCGCGCGCCGTACGGCATCGACCTCTACCTCGGGCTGCCCGAGCGGCTAGAGCCGCGGTTCCGCCCGGTTCGCCCGGCAACGGTGCGGGATCCGCCGCCGGACCCCGCGAGCCTGGCCGGCATCGCGCTGAACCTGCACGCGGACCCGCCGACCGACCTCGTCACGTTCGCGAACAGCCGGACGGTGCGGCGCCTCGGCCAGGCCTCGGCGGGCGGTGTGGCAAATGCGCGGGGCATCGCGCGACTGTATGCTGCGGCACTGTCGGGTGTGGACGGCTTTGCGCCACTGCTGCGCCCGCAGACGATCACGAACTTCGGCACCGCCGGCGGGCCCGCCCCGGACCTGCTGACCGGCGCCGAAGGCAACCGCTTCGGCCTCGGCTTCGAGGCCCTGACGACGCTTTATCCCTTCCTCGGCCCGGCCGCGTTCGGACACTTCGGCGCGGCCGGATCGCTCGGCTTCGCCGACCCGCGCAGCGGTGTCGCGTACGGCTACACCCGGGACCGGTTCGCCGCGCCCGGCGGGGCGGTGGAGAACGACCAGCTCGCGGCGGCTGTAATTCAGGCAGTCGACGCCTGATCGTCGCCCGCCGCCCGCCGGGGATCCACCCGGCAATCCCATGATCCACGTCTCGGTGCCGTCCCTGTCGGCACCGACGAGATGGAGGACGAAAGTGCGCACCCTTGCCCGTACCGCCGCCGCCCTGGTGGCGGCCACGACTTTCGCCGCGATGGTGGCCTGCTCGCCGCCCGAGAAGGAGAGCGCGGGCGCCGCCAGCGACGCCGCCGCGGCGGGCAGCGCCGCCGACCTCGGCGGCATGGACGCGCTGGTGGCGGCCGCGAAGAAGGAGGGCGAGCTCAACGTCATCGCCCTGCCGCCGGACTGGGCGAACTACGGCGAGATCATCAAGACCTTCGGCACCAAGTACGGCATCAAGGTCAATTCGGCTCAGCCGGACGCCTCCAGCCAGGACGAGATCAACGCCGCCGACCAGCTCAAGGGCCAGGACAAGGCGCCCGACGTGTTCGACCTCGGCAGCGCGGTCGCGACCGCCAACGTCGCCAAGTTCGCGCCGTACAAGGTGGCCACCTGGGCCGACATCCCGGACGCGCTCAAGGACGCGAACGGCACCTGGACCAACGACTACGGCGGCTACATGTCGATCGGCTACGACGCCGGCAAGGTGCCCGCGCCGGCGAGCGTCGCCGACCTGCTCAAGCCCGAGTACAAGGGCAAGGTGGCGCTCAACGGCGACCCGACCCAGGCCGGCGCCGCGTTCGCGGGCGTCATGATGGCCTCGCTCGGCAGCGGCGGCTCCGCCGACGACATCGCGCCCGGCGTGGACTTCTTCGCCAAGCTGAAGAAGGCGGGCAACTTCCTGCCCGTCGACCCGACGCCGGCGACCATCGAGTCCGGCCAGACGCCGGTCGTCATCGACTGGGACTACCTCAACGTCGCGCAGGGCAGCAAGCTCACCGGCAAGATCGACTGGAAGACCATGGTGCCCGCGAACGCGGTGCTCGGCTCCTACTACGTGCAGGCCGTCAGCAAGGACGCCCCGCACCCCGCGGCCGCCCGGCTCTGGCAGGAGTTCCTCTACTCCGACGAGGGCCAGAACCTGTGGCTGAAGGGCGGAGCCCGGCCCGTGCGCGCCGACGCGATGCAGAAGGCCGGCACCCTCGACGCGGCCGCCTTCGCGGCGCTGCCGAAGGCGGACGGCACCCCGGTCTTCCAGACCGAGGCGCAGACCACCAAGGCCAAGGAGTACCTGGCGGCCAACTGGGCTAAGGCCATCGGCTGAGCATGGCGGCCGTTTCGGACAGCCCGGACCTGCTGGCTCCCACGCCGCAGGTCCGGGCGCCGCGCCGCGGGCTCGGGCCGGGCCGGGCGGGCAGCCTGCTCGGCACGGTCCCGTTCTTCGCCTACGTCGCGGTCTTCCTGATCGTCCCCACGCTTGTCGTGATCGTCGGCGCGTTCGCCGGCGACGGCGGCTTCACCTGGTCGAACGTGGCCGCGCTCGGCGAGGGGTACATCCTGGACGCGTTCGGGCGCAGCCTCGCGCTGTCCGCGGTGACCGCCGTGATCGGCGCGGTCCTCGGCGCGGTGCTCGCCTACGCCCTGGTCACCGGGAGCCCCGGCGGGCCGCTGCGGCGCGTCGTCACCGCCGCCTCCGGGGTGCTCGCCCAGTTCGGCGGCGTCACCCTGGCGTTCGCCTTCATCGCGACCATCGGCCTGTCCGGCTTCGTCACCGTCTTCCTGCGCGACCACCTCGGCATCGACCTGTACGCCGGCGGCGTGTGGCTGTTCGAACTGCCGGGGCTCGCGCTGGTCTACACCTACTTCCAGGTGCCGCTGATGGTCATCGTCTTCCTGCCCGCGCTCGACGGCATCCGCCCGCAGTGGCGCGAGGCCACCGAGAGCCTGGGCGGCTCCACCTGGCAGTACTGGACCCGGGTCGCCGGGCCGTTGCTCGCCCCCGCGTTCCTCGGTTCGGCGCTGCTGCTGTTCGCGAACGCCTTCTCCGCGTACGCGACGGCGGCCGCCCTGGTCAGCCAGGGCAACCCGATCGTGCCGCTGCAGATCCGCGGCGCCCTGACCAGCGAGGTCGTCCTCGGCCAGCAGAACCTGGGCAAGGCGATGGCGCTCGGCATGGTGGTCGTGGTCGCCGCGGTGATGACCGGTTACACCCTGCTGCAGCGGCGGACCGCACGATGGCTGGGCTGAGGGCGCGCCGGGCCCGCCGGCAGCGCGTGTTCCGCTGGACCGTCCTGACCGTGGCGGGCGTCTTCTTCCTGCTGCCGCTCGCCGCGATGCTCGAGTTCAGCACCCGCGGCGCCGGGACGTGGTCGCTGCTGGCCGACTGGCCCCGGCTCAGCGAGACGTACCCGGACCTGGCCGAGGGCATCCTCGCGTCGCTGGGCCAGGCGCTGCTGACCGCGCTGCTGATGCTGGCGCTGCTGGTGCCGACCGCGATCTGGGTCCGGCTGCGCCTGCCCGGCCTGCGGCCGCTCGTCGAGTTCCTCTGCCTGCTGCCGCTGACCATCCCGGCGATCGTCCTGGTGGTCGGCCTCGCGCCGGTGTACGCGTGGGTCAACTACCTCATCGGCGGCTCGTCGCTGACGCTGACCTTCGCGTACACGATCCTGGTCCTGCCGTATGCCTACCGGGCGATCGACGCCGGGCTGTCCGCGATCGACGTCCGCACGCTCGCCGAGGCCGCCCGCGGCCTTGGCGCGGGCTGGGCGACGGTGATGGTGCGGGTGGTGCTGCCGAACATCCGCTCGGCGGTGCTCTCCGCGGCGTTCCTGACGGTGGCGCTGGTGCTCGGCGAGTTCACCATCGCGTCGCTGCTGAACCGCACCAACCTGCAGGTCGCGATCAATCTGCTCGGCAAGAGCAGCGCCACGATGAGTGTCGCGGTGTCGCTTGCCGCGCTGGTGCTCGCGTTCGTCCTGCTCCTGCTCCTGTCCCTGTTCGGCGAACGACGAAGGGCACCGCAATGAACGGCGTCGCGGTAGATCTGGACGGGCTGCGCCGCAGCTTCGGCAGCGTGCACGCCCTCGACGGGCTCACGTTGCAGATGCGGCCCGGCGAGCTGGTCGCCCTGCTCGGCCCGTCCGGCTGCGGCAAGACGACGGCGCTGCGCATCCTGGCCGGCCTCGAGGACGCCGACAGCGGCCGGATCCTGGTCGGCGGCCGCGACATCGGCGGCCTGCCGGCCAACCGCCGCGACATGGGCATGGTCTTCCAGGCATACAGCCTCTTCCCGCACCTGACCGCGCTGGAGAACGTCCAGTTCGGCCTCAAGCTGCGCCGCCGGGCGGCCGGCGACCGGGCCGCGAGGATGCTCGAGCTGGTCGGCATCAGCACGCACGCGGCCCGCTACCCGCACCAGCTCTCCGGCGGGCAGCAACAGCGGGTCGCGCTGGCCCGGGCCCTCGCCATCGAGCCGCAGGTGCTGCTGCTCGACGAGCCGCTGTCCGCCCTGGACGCCAAGGTCCGGGTGCAGCTGCGCGACGAGATCCGGCGGATACAGACCGAGGTCGGCACCACCACCCTCTTCGTCACACACGACCAGGAGGAGGCCCTCGCGATCGCGGACCGGGTCGGCGTGATGCGCGCGGGCCGGCTGGAGCAGCTCGCCGGGCCGGCCGAGGTGTATCTGCGCCCGGCGAGCGCGTTCGTCGCGGACTTCGTCGGCCTCAGCAACCGGCTGCCGGGCCGCCTCGACGGCGACGCGGTCTCGGTGCTGGGCGCGCGCCTGCCGCTGGTCCGGCCCGCGACGGGCGGGCCGGAGGTCACCGCCCTGGTACGCCCGGAGTCGGTCGACGTGGTGCCGGACCCCGAGGGCCCCGGCCGCGTGGTGTCCACGACGTTCCTCGGCCCCACCAGCCGGGTCACCGTGGCGGTCGGTGAGACCCTCGTGGTCGCGCAGGTGACCGGCGAGCGCCTCGCGGGGCTGGCCGCGCACACGCCGGTCCGGGTCGACCTGAGACCGGTGGCCGTGGCGCTCGAGACGTGAACGCTCAGTAGTATGGCGATCACGTTACGGTGCTTGCTCTACTGACGTGTGCGCACCTACTACCGCGGGCCCGACGCCGCCGTCACCGACGAGCTGTTCATCTGGCAGACCGGGCCGGTGCGGTCGTTCGTGCTCGTGGAGCTGCGCAACGTGGACCGGGTGCAGCAGGAGGCGAGCCGCCTCGGGCGGGTCATCGCGGGCCTGCTGCTGGCCGTCGCCGGTGGAGTGTGGGTACAGCTCGCACTGCCGGGCCGCTGGTTCGTCGGCGCCGGTGCGCTGGTCGCCGCGCTGACGATCGCCGGCTGGCCGTCGCACTCCCGCCGGTGGATGCTGAAGGCGGCGTACCGCGGCGACGACGACGTGACCCTGTACAGCTCGGCGGACCCCCGGGTCTTCAACCAGGTGACCCGGGCGCTGCGCCGGGCCATGGAGGACGCCCGCGGGCCGCGGTGAACTCACCGCTGACCGATTTCGGCCGCCGGGCGCCCCGGGCCCGGTCGCCGATTACCGCAATTCCCCGCCGAGTGCCGCGCGTGATCGTTCCGTCACCCAGGTTGATCTCCGTGCGCGACTTGGTCATCTGGGAGTTGAGCTGCGAAAACATGGTTCCCCCGGTGATCCGAACCTGAAGGGAACCTTTCCTGGGAAATTGTTTTGAACCGCTGCGGTGGCGGCTTCGTACTGATGGCTGTCGACGACGTTTGTCCCGGGCAATACCCCCGAAACGCGCGACCGGCGGGCGACCGCCGGTGCGTTTGACGAAAGGCCGAGCATGAGTCGTGTCCACTCCGGCACACGGGCGGTTAGCCGCCTGTCGCGCCGTCGGGTTCTTATCGCCGCCACCGTTGGCGTCGGTGTCTCCGCCGCCGGCGTGGCCGGGCTGAGCATCGCCGGCGAGAAGCCCGGCTCGGACGACAGCGAGCCGCTGGTGCTCTCCCTGCGTGACGCGAAGAAGGGCACGTTCGACCTGTTCTCCGGCGGTTCGAAGGTCACCCTGACCGACAAGAAGCTCGCCGAGAAGCTCCTCAAGGCAGTCAAGCGCGGCTGAGCCGCTTCCTCGCCTGGTAGCCCCCCGATTCCTGAGTAAGGAAGAAGACTCATGTCATCGCACCGTGAAGCGCCGGAGATCAGCAAGGACCCGGTGGCAGACAGCGCCGACCTGTACGCGTTCGTGAGCCCGGACCACCCGGACACCGTCACCCTGATCGCCAACTACGTGCCGCTGCAGCTCCCCGCGAGCGGACCGAACTTCTTCGAGTTCGGCGACGACGTGCTCTACGAGATCCACGTCGACTCCAACGGCGACGGGCGCCCCGACCTGACGTACCAGTTCCGCTTCCGGACCGAGCTGCGCAACGACCGGACGTTCCTGTACAACACCGGTCCGATCGAGTCGCTCGACAGCGAGAACTGGAACCGGCGGCAGTTCTACTCGGTGACCCGGGTCGACTCGCACGGCAAGCACACCGTGCTCGCCGAGAAGCTGCCCTGCCCGCCCTGCAACGTCGGGCCGCTGTCGATCCCGGACTACGACAAGCTGGCCGAGGACGCGGTGCACAAGCTCAAGACCGGCGAGAAGGTCTTCGCCGGCCAGCGTGCCGACCCGTTCTTCGTCGACCTCGGTGCGATCTTCGACCTCGGCACCCTGCGGCCGTTCCAGGACAAGCACCTGGTCGGGCAGAAGCTGTTCAACTACGCCGGCAAGGCGGTCAACGCCACCGACAAGATGAACGTGCACAGCATCGCCATCCAGCTGCCGCTGCACTACGTGCGCCGCGAGGGCAAGAAGAAGGTCCGCGGCCGCGACCCCGGTGCGGTCATCGGCGTGTGGACCTCCGCGAGCCGGCGCCAGGTCCAGGTCCGGCACGGCCGCAAGAACGACGACGTGTACGTGGGCCCGCAGGTGCAGGTCTCCCGGCTCGGCAACCCGCTGTTCAACGAGGTCATCGTGCCGATGGCGCAGAAGGACCTGTGGAACAGCCTGCCGCCGAGCGAGGACAAGCGCTTCGCCGAGTTCGTCGAGCAGCCCGAGCTGGGTGCGCTGCTGCCAGTGCTCTACCCGGGCCTGTTCGACAACCTGGCCGAGCTCAACAAGGCCAAGACGGCCCGCGCCGACCTCGTCGCGATCCTGCTCACCGGCATACCGGACGGGCTCATCGACGACTTCCAGAACAACACCGGCGACGTGCAGGCCGACATGCTGCGGCTCAACACGGCCGTACCGCCGACCAAGGAGGAGAACGCCTTCGGCCTGCTCGGCGGCGACCTGGCCGGCTTCCCGAACGGGCGCCGCGTCGCCGACGACGTCGTGTCGATCTCCCTGCGCGCGATCGCCGGCGTGACCGTGCCGCTGGTGGACGAGAAGTTCAAGCCGGACGACGCGGCCGCGCTGGTCGAGCAGGGACTGTCGGCCAAGGACGCCAGCTCGAAGCTGCTGAAGAAGTTCCCCTACCTCGGGGTGCCGTTCGACGGGTTCAACAACCCGGAGGCGGAGGACAAGTGAGCGCGGGCGCCCATCATCACCACACCCTCGACCCGTCCGGGCAGGGCACCGTGGTGCTCAACATCGGCCGCGGCATCGGCGCGCTGGTCATACACACCCCGGGCAGCCTGCACGGGCACGAGATCGAGGTCAGCCCGGTCGGCGAGCCGGACCGCAGGACACACGCCGCGGTCCGCGCCCGGTACGTGCGCGACGGCGTCATGTTCAGCGTCGTCATCGACAGCCTCGCCGAGGGCCGCTACGTCGTGTGGGGTGATCCCGTGACGTCATTGGCCGAGGTGGACGTCCGCGGCGGGGCCGTCACCGAGTACGAATGGCCGGTGCCCGCAAAAGTGTGAGCAGCGTTCGCCGCCTCTGCCGGTCTAGGGTGAGCTGATGGACACGGCAGAGGCGGCCGGCCGGGAGCCCGTTTCGGGCACACCGGGTGGCGATGAGGCGGTCTACGCCAGCCTCCGCACCCGTGACGTCGACGAGGCGCGGGCGTTCTGCCGCCGCATGTACTACGGGCCGATCGAGGTCAAGCCGACGGGCAGCCTCGACGGCTTCGCTTTCTCCGGCGAGGTCGTGCAGCTCGGCCCGATCACGATCGGCGAGATCAGCTACGGCGCGGAGATCTGCCTCGCCAGCGGCTCCCTCGACACGGCCTACCACGTGCTGGCGCCGCTGACCGGCGGCGTGCACGTGCTGCACGGCGGCGCCGCGACGACGGCGGACCCGAGCCAGGCGGCCGTGTTCCGCCCGGTCGGCGACATCGACCTGCGCTGGTCGGCGGACTGCCGGCTGATCAGCGTCAAGGTGGAGCGGCTGGCCCTGGAGCGCGAGCTCGGCCCGGCCCTGAACCGCGAGGCGGTACCGATGCTGCCGCTCGGCGCGACGTTCGGCCTGGCGGGCGGCCCGGGCCGCTCCTGGCTGGCCCTGATCCGCCTGCTGCACGCGGAGGCCCGCCAGGCGGACGGCCTCAGCCTGCTGCCGCACCTGCTGCGGCAGTGGCGCGAGCTGGCGGTGAGCGGCCTCGCACAGGCCGTCGAGCATCCCTTCGCGGACGGCGTCCCCGGTCGGCCGACGGCCCGCCGGCCCCGCACGGTCAAGCGCACCCTCGACGCGATGCACGCCGAACCGGGCCGCCCCTTCACCGCGGCCGAGCTGGCCGGCATCGCGGGCGTGGGAATCCGCGTCCTGCAGGAGTCCTTCCGACAGCACGTCGGCGTGCCGCCCCTGACCTACCTGCGCCGCCTGCGGCTGGAGCGGGTGCACGCCGACCTGAGCATGGCGGGCCCGGACCAGGTGAGCGTGAGCGAGGTGGCGACCCGCTGGGGCTTCACCCACCTGGGCCGCTTCGCCGGCGCCTACCGGGAACGCTACGGCGTCTCACCGTCGCAGACCCTCCGCGACGGCTTCTGAGGGGCGCCGGTACCGCGACCGCGGTTCAGAGCTCGACCCGCTGGCCCTTGCCCACGACGACGATTCCGGCGTCCGAGACGGTGTAGAGCTTGCGGTCGCGATCCAGGTCGACGCCGATCTGGGCGCCCTCCGGAACGATCACGTTCTTGTCGATGATCGCGTTGCGGATCACGGCGCGGCGCCCGACCTGGACGCCCTCCATCACGACCGAACCCTCCACGTGCGCCCAGGAGTTCACCCGCACGTTCGGGGACACCACCGAGCGCTCGACCAGGGCGCCCGAGACCACCACGCCGGGGGAGATCATCGACTCGACCGCGCGACCCTGGCGGTCGTCGTAGCCGTGCACGAACTTCGCCGGCGGCCAGGAGCCGTAGTTGGTGAAGATCGGCCACTCCATGTTGTAGAGATTGAAGACCGGCAGGGTCGCGATCAGATCCATGTGCGCGTCGTAGAACGAGTCCAGCGTTCCCACGTCGCGCCAGTAGCCGCGGTCGCGCTCGGTGCTGCCCGGCACGTCGTTGTCACGGAAGTCGTAGACATTGGCCTCGCCGCGCTCCACCAGCATCGGGATGATGTTGCCGCCCATGTCGTGCTTGCTGTCCGGGTTCTGCGCGTCGGCGGTGACCGCGTCGCACAGCGCCCGGGTGGTGAAGACGTAGTTGCCCATCGAGGCGAAGATCTCGTCCGGGGCGTCCGGCAGGCCCTCGACGTCTACCGGCTTCTCGCGGAACGCGCGGATCTTCCTGCCGTCCGCGCCGACGTCGATGACGCCGAACTGGTCCGACATCGACTTCGGCTGGCGGATCCCGGCGACCGTCACCGCCGCACCCGAGGCGATGTGGTCGTCGACCATCTGCTTCGGATCCATGCGGTAGATGTGGTCCGCGCCGAACACGATGACGTAGTCCGGGCTCTCGTCGTTGATCAGATTGAGGCTCTGGTAGATGGCGTCGGCCGAGCCGGCGAACCAGCGCGGGCCGAGCCGCTGCTGCGCCGGCACGGGCGTCACGTAGTTACCGAGCAACGTCGACATCCGCCACGTCTTGGTGATGTGCCGGTCGAGCGAGTGCGACTTGTACTGGGTCAGCACCACGATCTTCAGGAACCCGCCGCCGGCCAGGTTCGACAGCACGAAGTCGATCATGCGGTAGATGCCGCCGAAGGGGACGCCGGGCTTGGCCCGGTCCGCGGTGAGAGGCATCAGGCGCTTGCCTTCGCCACCTGCGAGCACGATCGCGAGCACCTTTACAGCCATGCCCGTGACGCTAACTTTCCGCGTGCCCTCGCGCCAGTCGAAGCGACTATCTGCGTCGGTTGTGTCGGGTTCAGTGGCGCCGCCGCGGCTCACCGACCGCATGCCGGTCGGTATCCGTGCGCAGCGCCCCGCCGCCGTGGGCAACCGCGGGTGCGCTGACCTGGGAAATCGTCGTGTCGCCGGGCCCGGACCGGCGCTGCGCGGGACGGTCGGGCGCCTCGTCCGCCAGGGTGTGTGCCATCAGCGGGCCCGCTCCCGCCCCTCGGCCTGCGCCGTCCGGGCCCGCGCGGCGAGGTCGTAGGTCGCGCGCGGGTCGTTGTACGCCCACGACTCCCGCACCGCGGTGTCACGGATGGCCCGCTCGATGTCGCTGCCGGACGCACGCTTCATGTCGCCGTCTCCTCTCGATGGTGGCGAGCAGGAGACGGGCTCGGCCTCCGACGGCTGCGAGCCCGCCCCCTGTCTACGTTCGGGGAGGAATCCGGGCGGTGCGGGTCCGGCGGGCCGGATCGGCCCGAATCCGGGAGACCCGCACACGTGAAACGGCCGGAGGGCCGATTCCGCGGACCGTCCACACCCGCTCCCCGACGGACGGCAGGGTCAGCGGCAGGGTCGCGATCGGCGCAACGTCGGATTCGCGGTGGCCACCAAGGACCCCGGAGAGATACCCGACCGGCGGGGCCGGGCCGGCCGCGGTCCCGGGCCGGGCCGGGCTGACCTTCGGTGTGCGCGACGGGCGGCCGCGAGGTTCAGCGGAGGTGGTCGCCGGTCGATGGGACTATTCTGCGCAGGTGACCGACTCGCGTTCAACGTCCAAGGGCGCGGGTCTCCGCGTCGATCTCCTCACCCGGGAGTACCCGCCCGAGGTTTACGGCGGCGCCGGGGTGCACGTCGAGTACCTCGCCCGGGACCTGCGCCCGCACGCCGACGTCCGGGTGCACTGCTTCGGCGCGAAGCGCGACGAGCCGGGCGTGACGGCGCACGCCGAGCCCGCCTCCCTCGCCACCGCCAACGCGGCGCTGCGCACCATGGGCATCGACCTGGCGATGGCGGCCGGCTGCGCGGGCACGGACATCGTGCACAGCCACACCTGGTACGCGAACTTCGCCGGTCACACCGCGAAGCTGCTGCACGGCGTGCCGCACGTGGTCACCACGCACAGCCTGGAGCCGCTGCGCCCGTGGAAGGCCGAGCAGCTGGGCGGCGGCTACGCCCTCTCGTCGTTCTGCGAGCGCACGGCCATCGAGGGCGCCGACGCCGTCATCGCCGTCTCCGGCGGGATGAAGCGGGACGTGCTGACCGCGTACCCGAGCGTCGACCCGGACCGGATCCGGGTGGTCTACAACGGGATCGACACCGAGCAGTACGCCCCGGACCGCGGCACCGACGTGATCGAGCGCCTCGGCATCGACCTGAACCGCCCCAGCGTGGTCTTCGTCGGCCGGATCACCCGGCAGAAGGGCCTGCCGTACCTGATGCGGGCCGCACACGACCTGCCGCCGGAGACCCAGATCGTGCTGCTCGCGGGCGCGCCGGACACGCCGGAGATCGCCGCCGAGGTCGGTGAGCTGGCCGACCGGCTGCGCGAGGCCCGCGACCCCAAGGGCGTGATCTGGGTGCAGGAGATGCTGCCCAAGCACGAGGTCGTCCAGGTGCTGACCCACGCAACGGTCTTCGTCTGCCCGTCGATCTACGAGCCCATGGGCATCGTCAACCTGGAGGCGATGGCCTGCGAGACGGCCGTGGTCGCGACCGCGACGGGCGGCATCCCCGAGGTCGTCGCGGACGGCGAGACGGGCCTGCTGGTCCCGATCGAGCAGGTCGCCGACGGCACCGGCACGCCGGTCGACCCGGACCGCTTCGTGCGGGACCTGGCCGCGGCGTTGACCAGGCTGATCGAGGACCCGGCCCGGGCCGCGCAGCTGGGCCTGGCCGGCCGCCGCCGCGCCGTCGAGCACTTCAGCTGGTCCCGGATCGCCGTGGACACCCTCGAGGTCTACCGCTCGGTGCTCTGAACGATCGCCCGCCCAACGGCCCGGCCGGACAGCCAGGCCGTCTGGACGCGCGGTCTGCCGAAGGCGTCCCCGGCGAGCCACACCCGGCCGTCGGTGACGAACGGCGGCGTGCCGGGGGAGCTGGGGCGGGCGCAGGTCCAGCGGTGCACGCGCACCTCGGGCCGCTCGTCCAGGCCGAGCAGGTCGTTCACCGCCGCGGCCAGCTCGCCGGCCGCCGCGCCCGGGTCCGCCAGCCGGGAGCGCGCGAACGCGGCCGTCGAGTGCGCGACCAGGACCGGGGCGAGGTCGCCGCGCCGGTCGCCGTCGTCGCAGACCGTGGCCAGCACCGGGTGGTCGTTGACGAAGGCGCCGTGGAAGCCGGGCCACGACCGCCCCGGGTACGTGCAGACGGCCGTGAGCACCGGCTCCCACGCCTGCGCCCGCGCCGCGTCGGCGACCGCGGCCGGCGGGCCGAGCCGCAGCGCCTGCGGCCCGGGCATGGCCAGCACGACGGCGTCGGCGTCGCCCGGTATCGCGTCCAGCCGGCTCTCCAGGACGACGTCGAGCCCGCCGGCCAGGTCCTCGGCCAGGGAACGCAGGCCGCCGGGTGCCGCCCAGCGCATCGGCCCGGCGGCCGGTTCGCCGGGCACCCGGCCCCGGAACACCGCCAGCGTGTCCGTCCAGGGCCGGGCCAGCCCGCGGGCCCGCCACCGGTCGGCGACGGCCGCGAAGTCCGGGTCGTCGGCGACGAGGTACGCGGCGCCGACGTCCGCGTACCGGCCGCCGGCGACGACGCCGGACAGCCTTCCCCCGACCACCGGATCGCGCTCGTGCACCCGGACGCTCACGCCCGCGGCCGACAGCTCGACGGCGCACGCCAGCCCCGCGATCCCCGCGCCCACCACGACCACCTTCATTCCCAGAGGGTATGACCGGGCACACTGGGTGCCATGCGCCGTCCCGGAGTCCGACCCGTCCTGATCGTCGCCGCACTGCTTTTCGGCGTCGCGGTGCTCGGCGTCGGGCTGGTGCGGGCGGCCACCTACGACCCGCCCGGTGCCGGTCCGGTCGCCGCCGAACAGGCCGGTCCGACCGCGGGCAGCGTCGGCAGATGCGGGACCATGCCGGTCAGGGCGGCGCGGGAGCTGCGCGGGATGTGGCTCACCACGGTGATGAACATCGACTGGCCCAGCCGGCCCGGCCTGAGCAAGGAGAAGGTGCAGGCCGAGTACCGCGCGTGGCTGGACCTGGCCGTCTCGATGCGGCACAACGCGATCTTCGTGCACGTGCGGCCCAGCGGCGACGCGTTCTGGGAGTCGAAGTACGCGCCCTGGTCGGAGTGGCTCACCGGCCGGCGCGACGGCAGGTCACCCGGCTGGGACCCGATGGAGTTCATGGTCGCCGAGGCGCACGCCCGCAACCTCGAGTTCCACGCCTGGTTCAACCCGTACCGGGGTACCCAGCCCGGGCCGTCCGGGCCCGGCGCCGACTTCGGCAAGCTCGCGCCCGGGCATCCGCTGCTCAAGCACCGCGACTGGGCCATCTCGTACCCAGACGGCGCGCGGGCCCGGCTCTACTTCGACCCGGGCAACCCGGACGCGCGGCGCTTCGTCGAGGACGCGATGCTCGAGGCCGTGCAGAGGTACGACGTGGACGGGGTGCACTTCGACGACTTCTTCTACCCGTACCCGGAGGGCGGCGGGCACGAGTTCAAGGACGACGCCAGCTTCGCCCGGCGCGCCGACAAGTCGCAGAGCCGCGGCGACTGGCGCCGGGCGAACGTGGACACCCTGGTCCGGGAGATGAGCGAGCGGATCAGGCAGCTCAAGCCGTGGGTGAAGTTCGGCATCAGCCCGTTCGGCATCTGGCGCAACTCCGGCACCGACAAGGCAGGGTCCGACACGCACGGGCTGGAGAGCTACGACGCCATCTACGCCGACACCCGCAAATGGGTACGCGAGAAGTGGCTCGACTACGTGGTGCCGCAGCTCTACTGGGCCATCGGCTTCGACCGGGCCGACTACGCCAAGGTGCTGCCGTGGTGGTCCGAGCTGGTCAAGGGCACCGGTGTGCAGCTGTACATCGGCCAGGGCGACTACCGGGTCGGCGAGAAGGGCCCGTGGCGCCAGCCCGACCAGCTGGACCGCCAGCTCACCCTCAACGACCGGCACGGCGTGCAGGGCAGCGTCCACTTCAGCGCCAAGCAGATCCGCCGGGACAAGCTCGGCGCGGTCAGCCGCTACCGCGACCACCACTACGCCGCACCGGCGCTGCTGCCCACGATGAGCCGGCTACCCGGCCGGCCGCCGGCCGCGCCCCGGCTCGTCGCCGCCCGCGAGGCCGGCGGCACGGTCGAGCTGGACTGGCAGCCGGGCCCGGGCGCGGAGCCGGCGAGCTGGGCGCTCTACCGCGTCGACGGCGCCGCCGCGAACCTGGTCGCGACCGGCCGGGCGGGCGCGAAGGTGGCGGACCCGGCGCCGCCCGCCGGCGGCGCGGCCTACTGCCTCAGCGGCCTGGACCGCTCCGGCAACGAGGGCCCGGTCAGCGCGCCGCGGGACCTCAGCCCGTGACCTTGCCGTCGGCGACCTCGAGGTGCCGGGTGGTCCGCACCGCCTCCAGCATCCGCCGGTCGTGGGTGACCAGCAGCAGGGTGCCGGCGTAGCTCGCCAGCGCCGCCTCCAGCTGTTCGATCGCGGCCAGGTCGAGGTGGTTCGTCGGCTCGTCGAGCACCAGCAGGTTGACGCCGCGGGCCTGCAGCAGCGCCAGCGCGGCCCGGGTCCGCTCGCCCGGCGAGAGGGTGTCGGCGGGGCGCAGCACGTGCGCGGCGCGCAGTCCGAACTTGGCCAGCAGCGTGCGCACGTCGGCGTCGGACAGGTCCGGCACGGCGGCGCCGAACGCGGCCATCAGGGGCTCCTCGCCCAGGAACAGCCCGCGGGCCTGGTCGACCTCGCCGACGACCACGCCCGGGCCGAGGACGGCCGAGCCCTCGTCCAGCGGCAGCCGGCCGAGCAGGGCCGCCAGCAGCGTCGACTTGCCGGAGCCGTTCGAGCCGGTGATCGCCACCCGGTCCGCCCAGTCGATCTGCAGCGTCACCGGGCCGAGCAGGAACGCTCCCCGGCGTACGGAAGCGTCGCGCAGCGTGGCCACGACGGCGCCGGCGCGGGGCGCGGCGGCGATCTCCATCCGGAGTTCCCACTCCTTGCGTGGCTCCTCGACGACCTCCAGCCGCTCGATCATCCGCTGGGTCTGGCGGGCCTTTGCGGCCTGCTTCTCCGTCGACTCGGCCCGCACGTTCCGGCCGATCTTGTCGTTGTCCTTGGACTTGCGGCGTGCGTTGCGCACGCCGTGCTCCATCCACCCGCGCTGCATCTGCGCCCGCTCCACCAGCGCGCCCTTGCGGTCGGCGTACTCCTCGAAGTCCTCGCGGGCGTGCCGCCGGGCCCGCTCGCGCTCCTCGAGATATGCGGCGTAGCCGCCGCCGTAGAGCCGCACCTGCTGCTGCGCCAGGTCGAGCTCGAGCACCGAGGTGACCGTCCGGGTGAGGAACTCGCGGTCGTGGCTGACCAGCACGGTGCCCGCGCGCAGCCCGGCCACGAACTCCTCCAGCCGGCGCAGGCCGTCCAGGTCGAGGTCGTTGGTCGGCTCGTCGAGCAGGAAGACGTCGTAGCGGCTGAGCAGCAGCGACGCCATCCCGGCCCGGGCCGCCTGGCCGCCCGAGAGCGCCGTCATCGGATGCTCGAGGGCCACGGCGAGGCCCAGCTCGGCGGCGACCTGCTCCGCGCGCTCCTCCAGGTCGGCGCCGCCCAGGTCCAGCCAGCGCTCGAGCGCGGCCGCGTAGGTCTCGTCCGAACCCGGCTCCCCACCGGCCAGGGCCTCGGCGGCGCGGTCCATCGCGGCCTGCGCCGGCCCGACGCCGGTGCGCCGGGCCAGGAAGTCGCGCACGGTCTCGCCCGGTCGCCGGTCCCGCTCCTGCGGCAGATAGCCGACGTTGGCGGTGGGCGGGCTCAGCGTCACCGCGCCGGCCTCGACCGGCAGCAGACCCGCGAGGGTACGCAGCAGCGTCGTCTTGCCCGCGCCGTTGACGCCGACCAGGCCGATCACGTCCCCGGGCGCGACCACCAGGTCGAGCGAGCTGAACAGGGTGCGGTCGCCGTGTCCCGCGGCAAGGTCCCGGACGATCATCGTGGCGCTCATCGGTACCCGACTGTAGTCGCGGGCCTATCCGGCGATCGGCACCGCCGTGCCGCTGACCCGTACGCCCTGCTCGCCGGGGGTCAGGGCGACGGTGAGCCGGCCGGGCCGCCCGAGGTCGTCGCCCTGCGCCAGGTGCACCACCGCGTCGGCGGGCACCAGGCCGAGCTCGCGCAGGTAGCCCCCGAACGCGGCCGCCGCGGCGCCGGTTGCCGGGTCCTCGTAGACCCCGCCGACCGGGAACGGGTTCCGCACGTCGAAGCGGTCGCCGGCCTCGCGCCAGACCAGCTGGACGGTGGTCCAGCCCCTCGCCTCCATCAGGGACTTCAGCGCGGGCACGTCGTAGTCCAGGTCGGCGAGCCGGCGACGGCTCGCCGCCGCGATCACCGGGTGGTACGCGCCCGCGTAGGCGACCCGCGGCGGCAGCGCCGGGTCCAGGTCGCCCTCCCGCCAGCGCAGCGCCGCCAGCAGGGCCTGCAGGTCGCCGCCGGCCAGGCCCGAGACGCGGGCGCCGACGCTGGTCAGCGTGGCCCGCCGCCGGTCGTCGACGGTCACCGGCACCTCGCCTGCCCCGGTGACGAACACGAACGTGCCAGGACCCTGCCGGTCGGCCAGGGCCACCGCCGTGCCGACGGTCGCGTGCCCGCAGAACGGCACCTCGGCCAGCGGGCTGAAGTACCGGACCCGGTAGACGCCCGCGCCGCGGTCCTCGGTGAGGAAGGCGGTCTCCGAGTAGCCGACGTCCGCCGCGATCGCCCGCATCGCGTCCTCCGACAGACCGCTCGCGTCCAGGATCACGCCCGCGGGGTTGCCGCCGGCCGGGTCGGCGCTGAACGCCGCGTAACGCAGGATCTCCTCGTCGCTCATGTCACCAAGCGTTGCGGTACCCGGCCGGGCGCGACAGAGCCAATTCGCCGGGGCTGGACGCGGGCGCCGTCACTTGTCACAGGGCGGGGGTAGCGTTTCCGAAGTGACCGAAGCTCCCACACAGCTCGTACCCGCACCACCCGCCGATCTTCCGCGCACCCTCGGCGTGCTCCGCGCCAGCGGCCACGCGTTCCGCTCCGTGAAGCAGGAGCTGCGCGACAACCTGCTCGACCGCCTGCGCCGGGGCGCTCCGCGCTTCCCCGGCATCGTCGGCTACGACGACACCGTGCTGCCCGAGGTCGAGCGCGCCCTGCTCGCCGGCCACGACATGGTCCTGCTCGGCGAGCGGGGGCAGGGCAAGACCCGGCTCATCCGCGGGCTCGTCGACCTGCTCGACGAGTGGACGCCGTACATCACCGGCTCCGAGCTGCGTGAACACCCCTACCACCCGCTCACCCCGGCGACCCGGCGGCTCGCGGCCGAGGCCGGCGACCTGCTGCCGATCTCCTGGCTGCACCGCTCCGAGCGCTACGGCGAGAAGCTCGCCACCCCGGACACCAGCGTCGGCGACCTGATCGGCGACGTCGACCCGATCAAGGTGGCGCAGGGCCGGGCCCTCGGCGACCCGGACACCATCCACTTCGGCCTGGTGCCGCGCACCAACCGGGGCATCTTCGCCGTCAACGAGCTGCCCGACCTGGCCGAGCGCATCCAGGTCTCGCTGCTCAACGTGCTGGAGGAGCGCGACATCCAGGTCCGCGGCTACCAGCTGCGGCTGCCGCTCGACCTGCTGCTTGTCGCGTCCGCCAACCCGGAGGACTACACCAACCGCGGCCGGATCATCACCCCGCTCAAGGACCGCTTCGGCGCCGAGATCCGCACGCACTACCCGCTGGAGATCGAGCTGGAGACGGCGCTGATCCGGCAGGAGGCGGCCCTGGCGGCGGCGGTGCCGGACCATCTCGTCGACGTCATCGCCCGGCACACCCGCGCGGTCCGCGAATCGCCGGCCGTCGACGCCCGCTCCGGCATCTCCGCCCGGTTCGCCATCGCGGCGGCCGAGACCGTCGCCGCGTCCGCGCTGCGCCGGGCCGGGCTCCGCAACGAGCGCGAGGCCGTGGCCCGCATCTGCGACACGATCTCGGTGACCAGCACCCTGCGCGGCAAGGTCGAGTTCGAGAGCGGGGAGGAGGGCCGCGAGACCGAGATCCTCGGCCACCTGCTGCGCCTGGCCACCGCCGAGACGTTCCGGGCCCGGCTCGCCGGGCTGGACCTGTCCGGCTTCACCGACCTGGTCGCCGGTGGCACCGTCATCGAGACCGGCGACCTGGTCTCGGCGCAGGAGCTGCTCGGCCAGATCGGCACCGTCCCCGGGCTGGCCAAGGTCCTCGACCGGCTCGGGCTCGGCGACGCGCCCAGCCCCGGCCAGGCCGCCTCCGGCGTCGAGTTCGTCCTGGAGGGTCTGCACCTCACCCGCCGGCTGGCCAAGGAGCTGACCGACGACGGCCGCATCCGCTACGGGAACTGACCATGGCCGGCAACAGATTCCGGTACGGGGCCTGGCGCGACGGGCCCGATCCGCTCGCGCCGCCCTACGACGTGCGGGGTGCCGTGGACGAGGTCGGCGAGCGCGTGCTCGCCGGCGGCAGCCTCCGCGACGCCCTGCGTGACCTGCTGCGCCGCGGCCCCCGCGAGGGCCGCGGCCTCGACGACCTCGAGGCCCGCGCCCGGCGGCTGCGCCGCGAGACCCTGCGCCGCGGCAACCTCGACGGGGCGGTCACCCGGGCCCGGCAGCTGCTCGACCAGGCCGTCGCGGCCGAACGCGACGCGCTGCGCGGCCGCGACGACGACGAGGCCCGCTTCAACGAGGCGGTGCTGGACAACCTGCCCCGCTCCACCGCGCAGGCCGTGCAGGAGCTGTCCGACTACGACTGGGCCAGCGAGGAGGCCCGGGACACCTACCGGCAGATCCTCGACGGGCTGCGGCGCGAGGTGGTCGAGCAGCGCTTCGCCGGCATGCGTGACGCGCTGCGCGGCCGCGACCCGGCGACCGACGCCCGCGTCGCGGAGCTGGTCGGCGACCTCAACGACCTGCTCGCCCGGCACGCCCGGGGCGAGGACACCGACGACGCGTTCCAGCGGTTCATGCAGAAGCACGGCGACTTCTTCCCGGAGAACCCGCGCACCGTCGACGAGCTGATCGACTCCCTGGCCCGCCGGGCCGCGGCGGCCGAGCGGCTGATGCGCTCGCTGAGCCCGCAGCAGCGCGAGGAGCTGTCGCGGCTCATGGACCAGGCCCTGGGCGACGGCCCGCTGCGCGAGCGGCTCGCCGAGCTGACCGACAACCTGCGGGCGCTGCGTCCCGACCTCGACTGGAACCGCGGCGAGCGCATGCGCGGCGACGAGGACCTCGGCTACGGCGACGCCACCGCGGCCCTGGGCGAGCTGGGTGAGCTCGACGACCTGCTCGAACAGCTCGCGCAGGAGCACCCCGGCGCGACCCTCGACGACGTCGACGTCGAGGCGGTGGGGCGTCAGCTCGGCCGCGCCGCCGCCGACGACGTGCGCCGGCTGCGCGAGCTCGAACGCGAGCTGCGCCGGCAGGGCTGGGTGACCCGCGACGACGACGGCCTGACGCTGTCGCCCAAGGCGCTGCGCCGGCTCGGCCGCACGGCCCTCGCCCGGGTCTTCTCGGACCTGTCCGGCAGGAAGGGCGGCGAGCACGACCTGCGGGACGCGGGCGCGGCCGGCGACCTGATCGGGTCGTCGCGGCGCTGGCAGTTCGGCGACGAGCAGCCGCTCGACGTGGTCCGCACGATCGGCAACGCGATCCGCCGCCGCGCCGGCGGCGGCGGCGTCGGCACCCTGCCGGTACGCCTCGAGCCGGAGGATTTCGAGGTCGCCGAGACCGAACGCCGGGCCTCAGCCGTGGTGGCGCTCTGCGTCGACCTGTCCTACTCGATGTTCGCCGACGGCCGCTGGGGCCCGATGAAGCAGACGGCCCTGGCGTGCTCACACCTGGTGGCGACCCGGTACCCGCAGGACTCGCTGCAGATCATCGGCTTCGGCAGGTACGCGATGAGCCTGTCGCAGGGTGAGCTCGCCGCGATCGAGCCCGACATGGTGCAGGGCACCAACCTCCAGCACGCGCTGAAGCTGGCGGGGCGCCACCTGCGCCGGCACCCCGGCGCGGAACCGGTCGTGCTGGTGGTGACCGACGGCGAGCCGACCGCGCACCTCGGGGAGGACGGCCAGGGCTACTTCAACTGGCCGACGCTGCCCGAGACCGTGCGGCTCACGATCCACGAGGTCGACCTGCTCACCCGCTACGGCGCGACGCTGAACGTCTTCATGCTGGGTGAGGACCCGGGCCTGCGCCGCTTCGTCGACGCGGTCGCCCAGCGCAGCGGCGGGCGGGTCTTCAGCCCCGACATCTCGGAGCTCGGTCGCTACGTGGTCGACGACTACGTGCGCAGCCGCCGCGGCCGCCGCTGACCCGGGTTTCATCCTAGGACGCCTTAGGGGTTGTGCGCGGAGCGACGGCCTTCGCACTGTCCGCGGCCGGGGTCGACCGGGGCAGCGACGGGCCTGGTTATAGTGGCTCGGCGAGTGACCGGCCCGGGTGCGCCCGGCCGGCCGGCAGGGGGCCGCCAGCGGGCCGACCTCGACGATCGGGGCCGCGGAAATGACGTCCACGGGTGGGGACCCGGGGCCGGCAGGGGGGAGAGGGGCGCGATGTCGCAGCAGCCTGCGCGCGTGACGCCCGTACCGGCCGCGCCGATCGCCGCCTCCGACCGGATCTGGACGATCCCCAACGTCATCAGCTTCGTCCGGCTGCTCGGCGTGCCACTCTTCCTCTACCTGCTGCTCGGCCCGCAGAACGACGTCGCCGCCGTCATCGTGCTCACCCTCGGCGGGACCACGGACTGGGTCGACGGCTACGTGGCCCGCCGGATGAACTCGGTCAGCCGCCTCGGCGAGCTGCTCGACCCGTTCGCCGACCGGCTCTACATCCTCGCCACCCTGATCGGCTTCACCGTGCGCGAGGTCGTGCCCTGGTGGCTGACCGTCGCCCTGCTGCTGCGCGAGGCCGTGCTCGGCGTCGCGCTGCTGGTGCTGCGCCGCCACTCCTACGGACCGCCGCCGGTGCACTACCTCGGCAAGACCGGCACGTTCGTGCTGCTCGGCGCGTTCCCGGTGCTACTGCTCGCCGAGGCCGTGCCGTCGACGGCGGCGGTCGCCCTGCCGATCGGCTGGGCCCTGGCCTGGTGGGCGCTCGGCCTCTACTGGGCGGCGGCGGTGCTCTACCTGGCGCAGGCCCGGGCGATGCTGCGCGCCGACCGGGCCGCGCAGGCCCGGATCAGGGCCGTCGCCGGATGACCTCGCCCGACGTCGGTGACGGGCAGCGCCGGTTCGCGCCCGACTTCCTGACCGAGCTGTTCCACAACCCGCTCGACCCCGGTTACGCCGACGCCGCCGCCCGCAAGGCGCGTGGCGAGGGCGTCGCCGGCACCCGCAAGAAGGTCATCAGCGCGGTCAGCGCGCTGACCCTTGTCGCGCTCGGCTTCCTGCTGGTGGTCGCCTACCAGCAGACGATGGCCGCCGAACCGGCCCGCACCCAGGCCCGGGAGACCCTGATCGAACAGGTGCAGGGCCGCCGCGCCGAGACCTCCCGGCTGCAGGCCCGCGCCGACCGGCTCCGCGCGGAGGTCGCCGACCTGCGCGAGAAGCAGCTCGGCGGCGCGGCCGTGGCCCGGCTGCGGGACATGGAGGCGGAGACCGGGCTCGCACCCGTGCGCGGACCGGGCGCCAAAGTCACGGTCGCCGACGGGCCGACCCCGGTCGACCCGCTCACCGGCGAGCGCAAGAACGAGGCCCGGGTCCGCGACACCGACCTGCAGATGGCCGCCAACGCGCTCTGGGCGGCGGGCGCCGAGGCGATCGCCGTCAACGGCCAGCGACTCACCGCGACCTCGACCATCCGGCAGGCCGGCGAGGCGATCCTGGTCGACTTCCGGCCCGTGACCACGCCTTACCAGGTGGTCGCGATCGGACCGGACTCGCTCGCCGACGACTTCCGCGACGGCTCGGCCGGCCGGTTCTTCCGGGCGCTGAGCACCCGCTACGGCATGACGTACGAGGTCACCGACGTCAAGAACGTCACCCTCGACGCCGCCACCGAGCCGAACCTGCGCCAGGCCGTGCCGGTCGCACCGGCGTCCGCGGCCCCGGGCGCTCCGACGTCCCCGTCCAGCAAAGCGTCGAAAGGCGGCTGATGATCGCCGTACTCGCCCTGATCGCCGGAGTCGTGCTCGGCATCGTCTTCCACCCGACGGTGCCTCCCGCCCTGCAGCCGTACCTGCCCATCGCGGTCGTGGCCGCGCTGGACGCGGTCTTCGGCGGCGTGCGCGCGAAGCTCGACGGGATCTTCGACGACAAGCAGTTCGTCGTCTCGTTCATCTCGAACGTGCTGGTCGCGGGCATCATCGTCTACCTTGGCGACCAGCTGGGCGTCGGCGGCCAGCTCTCCATCGGCGTCGTTGTGGTGCTCGGCGTCCGGATCTTCGGCAACGTGGCCGCGATCCGCCGGCACCTGTTCCGGGCATAGGGGCTGCCGATGAGCGACGACGAGAAGACGGGCGGGACGCCGGCGACGCCCGGCGAGTCCGGCGTGCCGGCGGCCGTCCGGCAGCCGATCCCCGACCCCGTGCCGGCTCCCGGTGCCGTGCCGGCCTCCGACCCCGTGCCGGCCTCCGACCCCGCGTCGGCTTCCGGTGCCGTGCCGGCCTCCGACCCCGTGCCGGCTTCCGGTGCCGTGCCGGCCTCCGACCCCGTGCCGGCTTCCGGTGCCGTGCCGGCCTCCGATGACGAGCCGGCCCCGGCCGCCGAGCCGGCCCCGGAGATCGCGGACGACGGCCCGGCGTCGGGCGTTGACTCCCCGGCCTCGCCTTGGCCGGGGGCGCCGACCGACCCGCCGCCCCCGACGGCCGCAGGCACGCCGGCCGACCCGCACGCCCCGACGGCCGCGGCGGCGGTGACCGACCCGCACGCCCCGCTGGTCGCGGGGGCGGTGACCGACCCGCATGCCCCGGTCGCCGCGGACGGGCCGACCGTTCGCCTCACCCCGCCGGCCCCGCCGTCGGCCGCCGCCGCGTCCGGACCGGGCGGCCCCTTCTACCCGCCGGATCCGGCGGGAGCCGTGGCCGGCGGGGCCGGGCCGACGTGGTTCGGTGCCGCGGCGGATCCACGCACGCCCTCCGGGCCGCCTGAGCCGCCCGTGGGGGACGGCGACGAGCCGACCGGGGTCTGGCCCGCCGCCGGCGATGACGAGGCCACCACGCTCCTGACGCCCCCACCCCCGCCGGCTGCCGACGACGAGCCGACGGTGCCGTCGCTCCGGTCGCGCCTGGACGGCGGCGAGACGGTGCGGCTCCAGCCGCCGTTCTTCGCGCCGGGCACGTCGAGGCTCCCTCGCGTCCCGCCCGCCGGGACGCCCGCGGCGGCGCACGACTCGCGGTTCGACGACCCGCAGTCCGACGCCGCGCGGTTCGACGACCCGCCGGCCGGCGACGTGCCGGGCCGGGAGACGCCCGCCGGCCACGGACCCACGCCCGCCCCGCCGTTCGGCGAGCCGCCGGACCGCGAGGCGCCCGCCCGGAGCACGGAGTCCGATCGGGCGGAGACCCGGCGGTCGCCGGAGCGCGAGACGCCCGGCCGCGAGGCTCCGCGGCGGGACGATCCGGGTGCGTCCGGGAGCGTTCCGGACGAAGACGCGCCCGCGGTGTCACCCGAAACGGTGATCGCCGGGGAGGCCGCCGCCGGGACTCCGGAGCCGGCGCCCGCCGGGGAGTCCGCCCGGGAACGGGAGAAGGAGCGCCGGGTCACCTCGGCCGGCGCGCTCATCTGGGTGCTGCTCGCCCTGCTCGGGTTCACCCTGGTCGTGCAGCTGCGCAGCAACGACGCCGATGCCGGGCTGGCCACCGCGCGCCAGGAGGACCTGGTCGGCATCCTCAGCGACCTGGAGGCCCGGGATCAGCGCCTGCAGCAGGAGATCAACGCCCTGGAGGAGAGCCAGCGGCAGCTGACCTCCGGCGTCGCCGGGCGACAGGCGGCGCTGGCCGAGGCCGACAAGCGGGCCGACGAGCTCGGCCTGCTGGCCGGCACGCTGCCCGCGCACGGGCCCGGGTTGAAGATCACCATCGACCCCCGCGGCCAGCCGATCAAGGCCTCGCAGATCCTCAATGCCGTGCAGGAGCTGCGCGGCGCCGGCGGCGAGGTGATGGAGATCGCCGGCGACAACGGGGTCTCGGTCCGGATCGTCGCGTCGTCGTATTTCGTCGACGCGGACGGCGGCCAGGTGATCGTCGACGGAGTGCAGCTCAGGGGGCCGTACACGCTGCGGGTGATCGGGGTGCCGTCCACCATGCAGACGGCGCTGCAGATCCCCGGTGGGGTGGTCGCTTCGGTGAGCCAGGCCGGCGGTAACGTGACCATGGAGCAACGCAGCACGGTCGACGTGACCGCGGTGCGTCAGCCCACCAGCCTGCAGTACGCGCGTCCGGTCAAGTGAACGGGCGCGCTTGTCAACGGAGGAATGTGTGATTCCTGAGGACCTGCGGTACACGGCCGAGCACGAGTGGGTGTCCGGCGACGGTTCCGCGCCCGTGCGGGTGGGCATCACCCACTACGCGCAGGACGCGCTCGGCGACATCGTGTTCGTGCAGCTGCCCGACGCGGGCACGGTGGTGCGGGCCGGCGAAGCGCTCGGTGAGATCGAGTCGACCAAGAGCGTCTCGGAGATCTATGCGCCGGTCGCGGGCACGGTGGTCGCGATCAACGCCAGTCTCGCCGACGAACCGGAGCTGATCAATGCCGAGCCCTACGCGGCCGGCTGGCTCGTCGAGATCGCCCCGGAGGATCCGGCGGTGCTCCAGGGCCTGCTGTCCGCCGAGGCATACAAGGCTCTGACCAACAGCTGATCGCCCGCGCGTCTGGTTGCCCGCTATTTCGCTGCTGACTAGGCTCGCGGGGCACATGTAGAACTGTTATTACTTCGAAACCGATAGTCGTGCCGTCCGGACCTCCGGGCAGCGGCGGGGGGCGCTGCGCTCCGGACCCGGTCCGGTTCGCTCACCCCGTGTCGTCGGGCGGCGACCGAAAAAGATCCGTGAGGTGGTCCGATGACGCGCCCAGACGACGAGTTTCCCCCACTCGACGTCACGTCCACGCTGAACCTCGGTGCGCTCGACGAGGTGCTCGAGGGCCCCGAGACCGACGTGGTACCGAGCCGGATGTCCGGTTCGCTGCCGCCCGGTATGGCGCTGCTGGTCGTGCGCCGCGGACCCAATGCGGGTGCGCGGTTCCTGCTGGACCATGACGTGACCACGAGTGGCCGGCATCCCGACAGTGACATTTTCCTTGACGACGTGACGGTCTCGCGCCGCCACGCCGAATTCCATCGCGACGGTGGCACGTTCACGGTGCGCGACGTGGGCTCGCTGAACGGCACCTACGTCAACCGGGAGCGGGTCGAGTCCGCAACCCTCGGCAACGGGGACGAGGTCCAGATCGGCAAGTTCCGGCTGGTCTTCATCGCCGGTCCCCGCCCGGAGGGCGAGGGAAGCGGGGCGTGAACCCGTCGGGGGCGGCCGCGCACGACCACCAGAGCCCTCGCGCTCAGGGCGGCCGTGACAGTGCGCTGATGAGCATCGGGGAGGTGCTGGCCCAGCTGCGTACCGAGTTTCCGGACACCACGATCTCCAAGCTCCGGTTCCTGGAGGCGGAGGGGCTGGTGGACCCGCAGCGCACCGCCTCCGGTTACCGCAAGTACTCGTGGAACGACGTGGCCCGGCTGCGGTTCGTACTGACCGCCCAGCGGGACCAGTACCTGCCGCTCCGGGTCATCCGCGAGCAGCTCGAGGCGCAGGAACGCGGCGACGACCCGTTGGCACACCGGCGGCCGTCGCTGGTGGCGGTCGGCTCGGAGGCCGAGGTGCCGGCGGACGCCGCCGACGCCCGGGTGTCGCGGGCCGACCTGGTGGAGCGTTCCGGCATCGCCGAGCAGATGCTCACCGAGCTGGAGCAGATCGGCCTGGTCACGTCGCGGCCGCCGGGCTGGTACGACGGCGACGCCGTGGTGATCGTCGAGGCCGTGGTCGGGCTGGTCCGGCACGGCCTCGAGCTGCGCCACCTGCGTGCGTTCCGGACCGGCGCCGACCGCGAGGTCGGGCTATTCGCCCAGCTGCTGACGCCGCTGATGCGCCAGCACGACCCCGCGGCCCGGGCCAGGGCCGCGGAGACCGCCCGTGAGCTGCAGGCGCTCTCCCAGCGGCTGCACGCGGCGCTGGTGCGGGCCGGCCTGCGGGACACCCTCGGGCGCTGAGGGTTCGCGGGGTGCGGCCCGGGTAAGCCTGAGAGACGGGCAACGCGTGGCGCCGGCCCCCGGGGGCCCGTGTACCGTGCAGGATAGGCGTGAAACAGCCTGATGGTCGCCCTTCGGGCGGCTTTACGGGGCGGGTACGACGTGCGACACGGAGGCGGGCAGTGCGCGAGCTGAGCGTGGTCGGGGTTCGGGTGGAGCTGCCCAGCAACCAGCCGATCGTCCTGCTCAGGGAGGTCGACGGTGATCGCTACCTGCCGATCTGGATCGGGGCGGTGGAGGCGACCGCCATCGCGTACGAGCAGCAGGGTGTGAAGCCGGCCCGGCCGTTGACCCATGATCTGCTCCGGGACGTCCTCGCCGCGCTCAAGGCGCCGCTGAAGGCCGTGGAGATCACGGAGCTCAAGGAGAACGTGTTCTACGCCGACCTGCTGATCGGCGACGACCTGCGGGTCTCGGCGCGGCCCAGCGACTCGATCGCCCTGGCCCTGCGCGTGGGCGCCCCGATCCGGTGCGCCGACCAGGTGCTGACCGAGGCGGGCATCGTCATCCCCGACGAGCAGGAGGATGAGGTCGAGAAGTTCCGCGAGTTTCTCGACCAGGTCCGCCCGGAGGACTTCGCCGGGTAGTTCCGGCATCGACGATCACCAAAGGTCCAGTCGTCCGTACGCGGCGTGTCGCGGCATTACCTCCCTGTTTCGCGACGCGCTGAGTTATACGCTCGTGAAGTCCAGGTGAAGCGGCACCGCGCAGCGGGGAGGTAGTCGCGTGCACGAGTCAGACTCTGATGAGGGTCCACTTGTCGGCGAGGACGGCGTTACCGGTTATCGCGGAGTGACGGCATGTCAGGCGGTCGGCATCAGCTACCGCCAGCTGGACTACTGGGCCCGGACGACCCTTGTCGTGCCGAGCATCCGGGACGCCTCGGGCTCCGGCACCCAGCGGCTCTATTCGTTCCGTGACCTGGTGGTCCTCAAGGTCGTCAAGCGTCTGCTGGACGCCGGCGTCTCGTTGCAGAACATCCGCCGGGCCATCGAGACGCTGCGTTCGCGCGGCGTCGAGGATCTCGCCGGCATCACGCTGATCTCCGACGGCACCACCGTCTACGAGTGCCGGTCGCCGGAGGAGGTCGTCGATCTGCTCCAGGGCGGCCAGGGCGTCTTCGGCATCGCGATCGGCGGCGCCTTCAAGGAGATTCAGGGCTCGCTGTCGCACCTGCCCGCCGAGCAGGCGTCCGCGCCGCAGCCGGTCGGGACGAACCTGCCGGCCGAGCCCGCCGCCGGCGACGAACTCGCCGCCCGCCGCGCCCGCCGGCGCGCCGGCTGAGCCCGTTTCGTTGCCGTAACGGCAAGGTTCTTTGCGCTCCGGCGGCCGGGGCGGTCACTCTCGGCCCATGAGTGACGAGAGCTTCTGGGATTCCCGGTACGCGGAGCAGCACCACGTGTGGAGCGGCGAGCCCAACGTCGTGCTGGCGCGCGAGGTCGACGGCCTGCTGCCGGGCCGCGCGCTCGATCTGGGCTGCGGCGAGGGCGCCGACGCGATCTGGCTGGCCGGGCGGGGCTGGGCCGTCACCGCCGTCGATGTCTCCGCGGTCGCCCTGGACAAGGCCGCCGCGCGCGCCGCCGAGGCCGGGGTGACCGTCGACTTCCAGCGGCACGACCTCGCCGCCTCGTTCCCCGCCGGCAGCTACGACCTGGTGTCCGCGCAGTTCCTGTACTCGCGCGCGGGCATGCCCCGGGAGCGGGTGCTGCGCAGCGCCGCCGCGGCCGTTGCGCCCGGCGGCATCCTGCTGATCGAGGGTCACCAGGACCTCGGCCCGTTCGCTGCGCGGAGCCTCGAGCACGGTGACGTGCACTTCCCGGAGCCGGACGAGGTCGTCGCCGCCCTGGAGCTGCCGGAGGGGGAGTGGGAGGTGCTGCTGAGCGAGGCCCACGACCGGCTGCAGGAGGGCCCGGACGGGCGGCCGGCGCACCGCACGGACGGCACGGTGAAGGTGCGCCGCCGGCCGCGGCGCGGGTCAGGGTGTCGGTGACGGTCGCGGTCACCCGGTCGCGGTCACCCGGTCGCGGTCACCCGGTCGCGGTCACCCGGTCGCCGGTCCGCGGCGGGCCGGTCGGTCGCCCGCGGTCACTGCGCGCCGAGCAGCCGCAGCATCAGCGCCAGCGGCGGCCAGCCGGCCCGGCCGCGCCGGGTCACCGCGTAACTGCGCAGCAGGACCTGCGGACCGGGCACGGCCAGCAGCCGTACGCCGGGCAGCCTCGGCCCGTCCATCGGCAGCAGCCCGACGCCCAGCCCGGCGACGATGAGGTCCTGCACTAGGTCCAGGCTGTCCGCCCGGTGCACGATCCGCGGCGCGAAGCCCTCGAGCGACGCAACGGTGCGCACCACGTCCTCGTCGGCGGTGTTGCGCGAGTTCACGATCCAGTCGTGCTCCCGGAACCCGGCGAACTCCGTCGCCGCGGCGTGCAGCGGCACCCCGAGGCCCCAGGGCGCCTCCCAGAGCGGCATCGCGATGAGCGTCGGGTCGAACGCGGCCGGCGCGAGGTTGTAGTCGTAGGTCAGCGCGAGGTCCATCAGGTCGGTGGCCAGCAGCTCGAACGCCTCGAACGGCTCGTGCTCGTGGATCAGCAGGCGGACCCGCGGGTGGGTGGCGGCGAGGGTGGCCGCGATCGGCAGCAGGCACCGGCGTACGGCCGTGGCGAAGCCCGCGACGCGCAGGTCTCCGGCGGGTTCCGCGTCGGGGTCCAGGTCCAGGCGGGCGGCCTCGACCGCGGCCAGGATCGTGACCGCGTGCTCGGCGAGGCGGCGCCCGGCCGGGGTGAGGCGGACCCGGCGACCCTCCGGCTCGATCAGCGTCGTGCCGGCCTCGCGGGCCAGGACGGCGAGCTGCTGGGAGACGGTCGAGGTGGTGACGTGCATCTCCTCGGCGACCTCCCGCATCGAGCCGAGCCGGGACAGTTCGAGCAGTAGGCGCAGGCGTCGCGTGTCCATCGGACTATTGTCAATCAAACCCGAACGTTTAATCCACTATTAGCACGTGGACGTGAACAGTTAGGGGAGCTCTACTTGACCGATGCGTACAGATGCACGGACCGGCACGGCGATGGCGCTCGCCTCGATGCTCCTCGTCCAGCTCGGCCTCGCGGCGTCCGTCGCCCTGATCGACCGGATCGGCACCGAGGGCGCGGCGTGGCTGCGCCTGGCCTGGGCCGGGGTGATCCTGCTGGTGCTCGTCCGGCCGCGGCTGCGCGCGTTCACCCGCCGGGCCCTGCTGGCCAGCGTCGCCCTCGGCGTGGTCACCGCGGCGGTCACCATGCTCTTCATGGCCGCGATCGCGCGGCTGCCGCTCGGCACGGCCAGCGCGCTGGAGTTCCTCGGCCCGCTCGCCGTCGCGGTGATCCGCGGGCGGCGCGGCACGAAGGTGTTGCCGATGCTGGCAGCGGTCGGCGTCGTCCTGCTCACCGAGCCGTGGCACGGCGGCATCGACCTGGTCGGCGTCGGATTCGCGCTGGCGGCGGCGGTGTGCTGGGCGGCGTACATCCTGCTCACCCAGCGGGTCGGCGACGAGGTCTCGGGTCTGCAGGGCCTGGCGGTGTCGATGCCGGTCGCGGGCCTGGTCGCGACGCTGGTGGTTGGCCCGTCGGTGCTGGCCGGCATCACCTGGCAGATGCTCCTGGTCGGGGTCGGCCTGGCGGTACTGCTGCCGGTGGTGCCGTTCATCCTCGAACTGCTCGCCCTGCGCCGGCTGACGACGGCCGCGTTCGGCACGCTGATGAGCCTCGAACCCGCGTTCGCGTTGGTGATCGGGCTGCTGCTGCTCGGCCAGGTGCCCGGCTGGGCGCCGGTCGCGGGAGTCGCCTTCGTGGTGGCGGCGGGCATCGGCGCCGAACGTACGGGCGCCCGCGAGCAGGCCGCTCCGGCGCCGGTCGCCCGTCCGGCCGAGGACGGCGTCCTGGCCGGGCGCTGAAGGCCTGGTCGAGGGTGACGTCATTGTTTGATCTTGACTGACGCCCGGCCGGCGCGGCGGGCGCACACATCACCGGAAGTCAGGTTTGGCGATGGACGACAACGAGCAGGTCCTGCTGAGCGCGGCGGCGAATCTGTGGCGCGGCGCCGAGGCGGTCGGCGGCCGGCTCACCCTGGACCGCACCACGCTGCGGTTCAGCGCGCACGCCCTGAACTTACGGTCGGGCATTGGTTGTGGAGCGGGTGCGGCCGGGCGTGGGTGCCCGGCCGCACCCATACGGGTCAGGTGCGATAGGTGACGGCCGGCAGGGCCGGTTCCGGCAGGGTGTCGTCGCTCAGGTGAACGGGTTCGATCCGTGCGGGCCGTTCCACCACGACGCAGACCTCCTCGCCCGGCCACCACCAGCCGCAGGAGCGGGCCAGGGTCGCCCAGTCGTCCAGGCGGCCGCCGACCAGCGGACTGTGCTGCGCCAGCCCCAGCCGGCGCAGCACGTCGTAGTAGGCGATCCAGTACGCGTCCTGCTGTCCCCACCACCCGACGGGAACGCGGCCCGATGCCCCCAGGGTGGCGCGCACCGGAAGGACCACGCTGTCCACCAGGACGGTCCGCAACGCGCCGCGGACGCCTTGGCGCAGCACCTCGCCCAGCGGGATACCAGCGTCCAATGCGGCCGGTGGGGGCAGCACCGGCCAGGGTTTGTGCTCCTTGCCGGGCGGCCGTCGTGGGCCGAGGCAGGGGTCGGCGCCGTCGTCGAGGGCGCCCATCAGCCGGGACCAGCCGGCGGCGATGTCGCCGGCCAGCGGCGGGCGGCCCGGCGGTCGCCGGGGCCGCAGCCACCGCTGCAGGTCGTCGTGGGAGGGCATCCCCGCCGTCAGGGGCAGGGCGTCGCGGGGCGAGCCGACCCAGGCGAACCGGGGCCGGGCACGACCGTGCCGTCGGTACAGGCGGGTGAGGACTTCCTCGGCGGCGTCGCGGTCGGCCGGCTCGGTGGCGAGACCGATGTCCCGCCACTCCCGCCGGAGTTCGACTGCTCTGTGCCAGTGATCGAGGTCGGCGGCGGCTCGGCGCCGCGTCGGGGCGGTCAACGCGCGAGGGCGCACGCGCCCTTCGGCTCAGCGGTAGTCATGCGCGCCATCGTGACCCACCGCCGCGCACCGGGCAACCGGATTACGGCCGCCTGCACAACCAGGCGCTGCGCTCGGCGTGCACGGCCAGATCGTCGCGCCTCAGCAGGCTCTCCGGCCCGTCGCCGTCGAGCAGGGTGTGCAGGATGGCGTGGTCGCCGGCGCCGATCTCGTCGTGCAGGACGGACCGCATCCGTACCAGCGTGGCCTGCGCGTAGCGGCCGGCGGCGGCCGGAAGCGGGTCCGTCAGGTCGATCCTGAAGTGCCGCGCGGCCTCCACGGCGAATCCGGCGTTGCTCAGCCGCGGCCCCCAGTCCTCGCCCCGGTGCGGCATCTCGACGGCGTGCCTCGCGTCCAGGGCGGCGTGCAGCCGCGCCTCGACGCCGCCGCCGAGGCCGTCCGGCAGGAACCGCGGGAAGGACGCCATCTCGGCTACGGCCAGCAGGCCGCCGGGCCGGATCGAGTCGAACACGGCGGCGAGGACGCGGTCCGGGTCCGCCACGTGGTGCAGGGACGCCGAGGCCCACACCAGATCCAGGCCGTCGACGCCGGGCCAGCCCTCGTCCAGGTCCGCCTGGACGGTCCGGATCCGGTCGGCGACGCCGGCCTTCGTCGCCTTGTCCCGCAGGCGGTGCAGCATGTCCGGCGACACGTCCACCGCGATCAACTCGGCCTCGGTGAAACGCCCGGCCAGCGCGAGCGTGCCGGTCCCGTTACCGCAGCCCAGATCGAGGATCCGCCGCGGCGCGCCGCCGGCCAGCTCGTAGATCTGGTCGATCAGCGCCTCCCGGTACGCGTGCAGCACCTCGGCGTCGAGATCCAGCAGCTCGGGCAGCGCGTCGGCGTCGTGTCCGTGCTCGTGTCCGTGCCCATGCCCATGTCCGTGCCCGTGCTCATGTCCGTGCCCGTGTTCTCCCATGAGCCGACCATAGCCGCGCATTGCGCCAACGACATATAGTCTTGCGTATGACGCAAGACGGAGATCTCGATTCCATCGTCCGCAAGCGGATCCGTGGACTGCGCGCCGCCCGGGGCTGGTCCCTGGACGACCTGGCCGCCCGCTGCCACCTGAGCCCGTCGACGCTCAGCCGGATCGAGACCGGACACCGCCGGATCGCCCTCGACCAGCTGGCGCCCATCGCCCGGGCCCTGGGCACCACCCTCGACCAGCTGGTCGAGTCCGTCGACGACGACGACGTGGTGATCCGGCCGCAGCGCGACGAGGCGCGGGGGAGGACGACCTGGCTGCTGTCCCGCGAGTCCGGTCCGGGCGGCGTCACCGTCGCGAAGATCCGGGTCACCAGGCCGGCCCCGGCCGAGCTGCGCGTGCACCCCGGCCGGGACTGGCTCACGGTCCTGTCGGGGACCGTGATGCTGCGGCTGGGCGAGCGGACCATCCTGGTCGGCACCGGCGAGGCGGCGGAGTTCTCCACCATGGTCCCGCACTCCTTCGGGGCACACGACGGCCCGGCCGAGATGCTCTGCATCCTCGACCACGACGGCCAACGCACGCACCTGCGCTAGACCTCGGATTCGCCGCCGGGGTCTGTATCGAGTCCATTCGACGGCTCGGTCGACCGCTGTTGCCGGATGCCGGGATCTGCTGACTGCACGCCGGCGTCGACGGCCCACTTCGCGCGATCACTCCGACGGCCGTTCGTAGCGCTCGGTCGCCTTGCCCGCCAGCGTTCACGGCGGTGGATGTTGTGGGGGAGCGGTGAGCTCCGCACCGTTACTCGTCAGTGTCCGCCGCGACGGTGGATGTTGTCGGGACGTGGTGAGCTTCGCGCCGCTATTCGCCCACGTCCGTGGCGGCGGACGTTGTGGAATGGCTTGGACGTCGGCTGTTTCACGGAACGGGATCAATCCAGTTGGAGCGCCGCTCCCGCGGCGCGCCCGCTCGACCTGATCAACACCACCACCCGGGCCGTGTCGAATGAGATCGGCAGGCCCGGGACCTGGAAGCCGCAAAGTGGATCAGACACCGATCCCACCGAAGGGTGTCCAGAGCTGGAGGATGTCTCGCGACTGACGAGTGCCGGCTCGCCTGGACCAGCGCCTCACGACCTGCTTCGGCCGCCGCTCGACGCATCGGACGGTGCGGGATCCGCGGGACCGCCGAGGCGCAGGAGCGTTTCCTCGATCTCCGCGTTCCGCCCGTTGGCGAACCCGATGTCCGTGCCGGTGATCTCGAATCCCGCCCTCCGCAGCACCCTCAGCGATGCCACGTTGTCACTCGCGACGCGGGCGAACAGCGGCCGGACCGGAACCGATTCCAGCAGCAGGGCGAGCGCCCGGCCGGCGATGCCCTGCCCCCAGACGGCCCTGTCCAGCCAGTACGTGACCTCGGTTTCGCCCTCGATGACGAAGCGCGCGATGCTGCCGACGAGCCGTCCGTCGACCGTGACGGCGCGGTTGTCGCAGTCCGGCGACGCCCTGATCTTCGCCATGTGTGCGTCGAACGCGGCGCGGTCGTCGGGATCCGCGGCGGTGAAGGCGGCCATCCGGACCGACTCCGGATCCCGCATCTGTTCGAACAGGGCGTCCAGGTCGGCGTCCTCGATCGGTCGCAGTGCCACCTCAGCCACGAGTGATCCCCAATCCTCATCCAGCACCGTGCAGCGGGGCTCAACGTATCAACGGCGTCTGACATGTTCGGAGCCCGGAAAACCCGGGGCGTGGTGTCCGGTCCACACGGTACGGTTCCGCATGGTCGGGATCGCGCACCCGGGACCGCCGCAGTTCCTGCCGGGGCTGCGGCTTTGCCGGTATCTCTACGTGGAGGCGGTGCGTCCGCTGCTGGACGCGGCGTACCCCGGATTGCGGCACGCCGCCGCGCGGGTCGGACCGGGCTCGGAGGTGCTCGGCTTCGACACCGAACGCTCCGTGGATCACGACTGGGGGCCGCGGTTGGAGCTGTTCCTGACCGCCGGGGACGCCGCCCGTCACGGCGGGGAGCTGTCGGCGCTGCTCGCCGAACGGCTGCCGAAACAGGTGCGCGGCTGGCCGACCAACTTCGAGCCCGCCGGCGCGCCCGTGCGGGTGATGACCGCCACGACCGGGCCGGTGGCACACCGGGTGCATATCACCGACGTGGCGGCCTGGTCGGCCGAGCTGCTGGGCTTCGACGCCCGCCCCGGCGTGAGCGACCTGGACTGGCTGGCCACCCCCGCCCAGCGGCTGGCCGAGGTCACCGGCGGCGAGGTCTTCCACGACGGCATCGGCGAGCTGACCGCCCTGCGCGAACGGCTGCGCTGGTACCCGGGCGACGTGTGGCGCCACCTGCTCGCCGCCCAGTGGACCCGCATCGCCCAGGAGGAGGCGTTCGTCGGGCGTACCGCCGAGGCCGGCGACGAGCTCGGCAGCCGCCTGATCGCCGCCCGGCTGGCACGGGACGTCATGCGGTTGTGCCTGCTGCTCGGCCGCCGCTACCCGCCGTACGGGAAATGGCTCGGCACGGCGTTCGCCGGGCTGCCCGGCGCCGGCGCGATCGGCGCGGCGCTGCGCGACGCCGTTGACGCGCGTGACCCGGTGCGCCGGCAGGCGGCGCTGTGCGACGCCTACGAGGCGGCCGGCCGGTGGCAGAACCGGCTCGGCCTCGCGCGCCCGGTCGACCCGGCGCGCCGGCCGTATCACGACCGGCCCTATCCGGTGATCGACGCCGGCCGTTTCGCGACCGCGCTGCTCGAACGCGTCGGCGACGCCGGGCTCGCCACCCTGCCGCCGTTCGGCGGCGCCGACCAGTACGTCGACAGCACCGACGTCCTCGGCCGGCCGGCGCTGACGCGGGCGCTGATGACGGTCCTCAGGTGACCTCCGCCGACCCGGACCGGCCCATATCGTCTGCGGGGTGTCCACCCTCTCCGGGCCGCCCGGCGGCCGTTCGGTCTGTGACCGCGTCCGGCTGCTGTGCGGGGACGTCGTCGGGCGGCTGCCGCCCGGCCCGGCCCGAGGCCTACCGGTACGAGCAGACCCACACGGCGGATTGATCCCGAGAGGTCAGTGCGGGCCGACGGCCGTGATCCGGATCGCCGCCGCGCCCGCCTCGTCGCTGGCCTCGAGGTCCACCTCGGCCTCGATGCCCCAGTCGTGGTCGCCCTCCGGGTCCTCGAAGACCTGCCGGACCTTCCACATCGCCGGGGTGGTCTCGATGTGCAGCAACGCGGGGCCACGCGCCGACGGGCCGGTACCGACGACCGGGTACTCGGCGTAGTAGTCCTCGAGGGCCTCGATCCACTTCTCGGTGTTCCAGCCGGACCCGGCGTCCAGCTCGCCGAGGTCCTCGGCGCGGCGCAGCGCGAACAGCTCGACGCGGCGGAACATCGCGTTGCGGACCAGCACCCGGAACGCGCGCACGTTGCGGGTCACCGCCGGCGGCTTGTCGTCCAGCGGCGACACCTCGGCGACCTCGGCACCGGGGTTGCGCAGCCGCTCCCACTCGTCGAGCAGGCTCGAGTCGACCTGGCGTACCAGCTCGCCCAGCCACTCGATCAGGTCGGTCAGCTCCTCGGTGCGCGCGTCCTCCGGCACCGTCTGCCGCAGCGCCCGGAACGCGTCCGCCAGGTAGCGCAGCACCAGGCCCTCGGAGCGGGACAGGCCGTAGAACGACACGTATTCGGTGAAGGTCATCGCCCGCTCGTACATGTCGCGGACCACGGCCTTGGGCTTCAGCTCGTGGTCGGCGACCCACGGGTGGCCCTGCCGGTACGTCTCGTAGGCGCCCTCCAGCAGCGGCAGCAGCGGCTTCGGGTAGGTGACCTCCTCGAGCAGCTCCATGCGCTGGTCGTACTCGATGCCCTCGGCCTTCATGGCGTTGACGGCCTCGCCCTTGGCCTTGAACTGCTGTGCGGAGAGCACCTGCCGCGGATCTTCGAGGGTCGCCTCGATGACGGAGACGACGTCGAGCGGGTACTCCGGCGACTCCCGGTCGAGCAGCTCCAGGCAGGCCAGCGCGAAGGGGGACAGGGCCTGGTTGAGCGCGAAGTCCAGCTGCAGGTCGCCGGTGAGGCGGTAGCGGACGCCGTCGGGTGAGGCGACCCGTTCGACGACCCCGCCGGCCAGCAGCGCCCGGGCGATGGCCAGGGCCCGGCGGATGTGCCGGCGCTGCGCGGCGGGCTCCTCGTGGTTGTCGGTCAGCAGGTGCCGCATCGCCGCGAACGGGTCGCCGCCGCGGGCCAGCACGTTGAGCAGCATCGCGTGCGACACGTGGAACGACGAGGTCAGCGGCTCCGGATCGGCGACGATCAGCCGGTCGAAGGTGGGCTGCCCCCAGCCGATGGTGCCCTCGGGCGGCTTCTTGCGGACCACCTTGCGGCGCTTCTTCGGGTCGTCGCCGGCCTTGGCGAGCATGCGCTCGTTGTCGATGACGTGCTCCGGCGCCTGCACGATGACGGTGCCGATGGTGTCGTAGCCGGCCCGGCCGGCCCGCCCGGCGATCTGGTGGAACTCGCGGGCCTTGAGCAGCCGGGTACGGACGCCGTCGTACTTGGACAGGCCGGTGAACAGCACGGTCCGGATGGGCACGTTGATGCCGACGCCGAGGGTGTCCGTACCGCAGATGACCTTGAGCAGGCCCGCCTGCGCGAGGGTCTCCACCAGCCGCCGGTACTTGGGCAGCATGCCGGCGTGGTGCACCCCGATGCCGTGGCGCACCAGCCGCGACAGGGTGCGCCCGAAGCCCGCGGTGAATCGGAAGCTGCCGATGGCGGCGGCGATCGCGTCCTTCTCGGCGCGGCTGCACATGTTGATGCTCATCAGCGACTGCGCGCGTTCCAGGGCGGCCGCCTGGGTGAAGTGGACGATGTAGACCGGCGCCTGCCGGGTGGTGAGCAGCTCCTCGATCGTCTCGTGCAGCGGCGTCATCGCGTACGAGAAGATCAGCGGGACCGGTCGCTCGGTGTTGCTGACCACGGCCGTGGGCCGGCCGGTGCGCCGGGTGAGGTCGTCGACGAAGCGGGTCGTGTCGCCGAGGGTCGCCGACATCAGCACGAACTGGGCCTGCGGCAGCTCGACCAGCGGCACCTGCCAGGCCCAGCCGCGGTCGGGCTCGGCGTAGAAGTGGAACTCGTCCATGATCACCTGGCCGACGTCGGCGTCGGCGCCCTCGCGCAGCGCGAGGTTGGCGAGGATCTCCGCGGTGCAGCAGATGATCGGAGCGTCCGCGTTGACGTTGGCGTCGCCGGTGAGCATGCCGACGTTGTGCGCGCCGAAGATCTTGCAGAGGGCGAAGAACTTCTCGCTGACCAGCGCCTTGATCGGCGCGGTGTAGAAGGTGGTGCGCTTGTCGGCGAGGGCCACGAAGTGCGCGCCGGTCGCCACCAGGCTCTTGCCCGAGCCGGTCGGGGTGTTCAGGATGACGTTCGCCCCGGTGGCGATCTCGATGAGCGCCTCCTCCTGATGCGGGTACAGCGTCAGGCCCTGCTCGGCGACCCAGGTCTGGAAGGCGTCGAAGACGGCGTCGGGTTCGGCGGTGCCGGGCAGGCGTTCGGTGAGCGTCATGATCTGCCAAGCCTATCCAGTGCCGCGCCGTGCACAGCACCGTGGCCGGGCGCGCATCGCGTCCGGCCACGGAAGGGACCTTGCTGTGGAGTTGCAGGTGATCCGTCAGGCGCCCGACGCCGGGCGGATCGGGCCGGCGACGCTGCCCGCGAGGCCGGGGACGGCGGCGGCGACGGCGGTTGTAGCGGTTCGAAGGCACATTGGGGAGCTCCTTCGTGAGGTGTCTGCCTCGCAGGGACATAGATTCGACCCGGCCGGTTGCCGTCCGGTACGCCTCCGGTTGCGAAACGGTTGCCGAGGCCCGCTCAGCGGGGCCAGTCCGCCAGCCGCCGCCGCAAAGCCCGGACGTCGTCGGCGGTCAGGCCGTAGTGCCCGAACCGGTCGTTGTCGAGGCGGTCCAGGTAGCGGCCCGCGTCGGCGATGTCCTCGTCGTCGAGGCCCGGCTCGAGGGCGCGGGCCAGCTCCAGCACGCGGTCGAGCGGGTAGCGCTCCAGGGCGGCGGCGACGTCGATGTAGTCGCGCACCTCGCGGCGGTTGACCAGGGCGGCCACCTTGGAGGCCACGAGGTCGTCGAGGTGCATGACCGGGCCGACGTCCATCACCACGGGCGCGCGCCGCCGGTCGAGCCGGGTCAGGGTGAGCCGCAGGGCCCGCGATCCGTCCGCCACGTGATATTCGCGCAGGTCCTCGTCCATGCCCTCGAACATCTCGTCGGCGACCTCGCGGAACACCTGGTAGCCGGCCGCGGTCAGCGCGGCGGTGACCTGCCCGGCGGCCGCGCCGACCGCGCCCGCGGTGTCGGTGAACAGGTCGATGTCCTCCGTCGGCCGGCGCACCAGCCCGTTGACCAACCATGCGACGCCGCCGCCGAGCACGAATCCGTGCTTCTCGCCGACGCCGAGGGCGATGGTGGTCACGTCGCGGTAGAAGTCGTCGATGTTCGCGGTCACGCGGCCACGCTAGCGGTGGCCCCCGACAGTTCCGCGGCGCAGCATCGGGTGGCGGGCCTCCCAGGCCGCGCGGACGCCGCGGGGCAGGTTGAGTTCCGGCCAGAGCCGGACCAGCGTCGCTCCGTGCAGGTAGTTGCGGAGCTCGTCGACGCGGACCGCCTCGCGGAGCACGTTCTCGTACATCCAGGCGAGCATGGTCGGCTGGTCCAGGTCGAAGGCGCGGTGCGGATTCCACCACAGGCGCAGCGG
The DNA here is from genome assembly GCF_040648555.1 of Actinoplanes sp. NPDC049118. Lineage (NCBI taxonomy): Bacteria > Bacillati > Actinomycetota > Actinomycetes > Micromonosporales > Micromonosporaceae > Actinoplanes > Actinoplanes sp. NPDC049118. The sequence continues at coordinate 144,507 of NZ_JBEZDY010000013.1, read as the reverse complement.
CAGCTCGACGATGCCGTGCCGGGGCCCGGCCAGCTCGCCGAGCGTCCCCGCGACGAGCACCGGCCGGTGCGGCCGCGCCAGGTGGCGGGCCGGAGCGTCGGGCGCGCTGGTGGGCATGGGACCAGGGTAGACCGCCGAACCCGTCCACGGATAACTCCTAGAATCCTAGGATGGTTTAGCGGGAGTGCGGCACGCCGCACCGAAACCGAAAAGACGGCTTCGCCGGCTGACCCCCGCCCCGCCGGTCGAGCGGCGGGGCGGGGGTCCATCACCGGAAGGCGTCGACGTTGCGCCGGGCCCAGTCGCCGAAGGCTCGTGGCGCGCGACCCAGGACCTGCTCGGTGTGCGGGCTGATCCGCAGCTCCGCGGGGATGGGCTCGCCGAGGATGTCCAGGGTTCCGTCGACCACCGGCTCGGGCATGAACCGCACCATCTGCGCTCGAGCCTCCGCCCGCGTCTGGTTGACGAATCGGATCGGCCGGCCCAGCGCCTCGCCGAGGATCGCGACCCGCTGTCGTGGTGTGGTCAGGGCCGGTCCCGTCAGCTCGTAGATCCGGCCGGCGTGGTCGGCCTCCCGCAGGACCGCGGCGGCGACCTCGGCGATGTCGGCGGGATCGACGATCGGCAGGCCGACGTCGCCGAACGGCGCGGCGACCGTCCGCCGATCACGTGCCGACTCCGCCCACGCGTAGGCGTTGGACGCGAAACCGCCCGGTCGCAGAATCGTCCAGGCCATGCCGGACCGCCGTACCGCGTCCTCGATGCCGCGCAGCGGTGCGTGCGAGACGGAACCGGGGCGCGTGCCGGCGGCCTGCGAGGAGAGCAGGACGAGGTGTTCGACCCCACCGGCCTTCGCGACGTCGAGGAGATCGCCGGGGCTCAGATCCGCACCGGCGCCCGCGACCAGCAGGAACAGCGCGCGGGCCCCGTGCGCCGCCGGTCGCAGGGTTTCCGGCCGGGTCAGGTCGGCCCGGTGGTGGCGTACGCCCGGCGGGGTGGCCGCCGGCGGCGTGCCGCGTGACACCGCGGTCACCGGCTCGCCGGCCGCCGCCAGGGCTGCCACGAGTACCCGGCCGACATTGCCGGTGGCTCCCGTTACCACGATCATGATCGACTCCTCAGGCTTCGGCGTCGCCCGCCCTTGTCGGCGGCGACGCGGCGAAGCTAGCATCGCCGGGATAGTAGGTACCTACAGGAAAGTGACTATGCAGAGCGATCCCGTGCAGGCCTGCCCCGTCGCCCCGGTCGTCGACATCGTCTTCAGCAGGTGGACCACGCCGATCCTGTGGACGCTGAACTACCAGGGGCGACAGCGCTTCGTCGAGCTTCAGAGACGGATCGCCACGATCACGCCGAAGGTGCTGACCCAGCGGCTGCGGCAACTCGAACGCGACGGGCTCGTCGTGCGCACCTACCACCCGGAGGTCCCACCCCGAGTCGAGTACGAGATCAGCGACCTCGGCCGCAGCGTCGCGCCGCTGTTCGCCCAGCTCGCCGACTGGGCCGCCACCCACCTCGACGACGTGGAGCAGGCCCGGGACGCCTACGACGAGACGCCGCGGTAACGCCGGCGGTCACCGCAGACCCCTTTCGCGTACGGAGCAGAGCAGCTCGTCGACGGCCGCCCGGTCCGGTGACACCGGCAGGGTGGTCGCGGCCGTCGCGGCGGCCAGGTCCTCGAGCAGTTCGTCGACCCATGCCGTCACCGACTCCCACGGCAGGTCACCGCGGCGGACGGCGAGCAGCCGCTCCCGCAGCGGCGACACGTCGACCAGGACCTCGCCGGTGCGCAGCACGTGCGCCCCGGCCAGCAGCAGCCGGATCATGTGCATGGCCTGCTTGTGGTTGGTCTCGCCGGTGCGGGCGCGGCGGGCGGCGACGCGCCTGAGCTGGTCGCGGGCGTACGAGCCGTAGGTCTCGGCGACCCGGCGGGACAGGAACGCGCGCCGCGTGGCCCGCAGCCGTTCGCCGTCGGAGGTGATCCGCTCGACCAGAGGGGACCAGAGCACCTCGAGCACGGTCGGGTTGGCCTGCAGCGCGAGGGTGCAGAACCGCTCGATCTCCCAGGAGAACTGCTCGTCGGCCGGGCCGTCGAGGTGGGTCGGCGGCTTGTCGAGCCGCCAGAAGAGCCGGGTCGGCGCCGCGTACACGCCGCGGCGGTCGTGGTCGGAGCTCGGGCCGTCGAGGCCGTATGCGCGGGAGCCGACCACGACCGCGAGGACCGTGTGCTCGGTGACGAGGTTGATCATCCAGTGTTTCTACAGGTCGAGGACGGTGCCGTCGATCTCGTTGAGCTCGTCGTCCGAGAGCGTGAGGTTGCCGAGGGCGGCGACGTTGGTCTCGAGCTGCTCGACGCTGCTGGCCCCGATGATCAGGCTGGTCATCCGCCGGTCGCGCAGCGCCCAGGCCAGCGCCATCTGTGCAAGGGACTGGCCGCGGCGCCCGGCGATGTCGTTGAGGTTGTGCAGCCGGCCGAGGGTGGCGTTGTCCAGGTCGCTCTCGTTGAGGAAGACGCTGGTGCGCACCCGCGAGTCCGCGGGGATGCCGCTCAGGTACCGGTCGGTGAGCAGGCCCTGCTGCAATGGGCTGAAGGCGATGCAGCCGGCGCCGACGGCCTCGAGCGTGTCGAGCAGGTGGTCCTTCTCGATCCACCGGTTCAGGATCGAGTACGACGGCTGGTGAATCAGCAGGGGAGTGCCGAGCTCCTGCAGGATCGAGGCGGCCCGCGCGGTCTGCTCGGCGCTGTAGTTGCTGATGCCGGCGTAGAGGGCCTTGCCGGAGCGCACGACGGCGTCGAGCGCGCCCATCGTCTCCTCGAGCGGGGTCTCCGGGTCGGGGCGGTGGTGGTAGAAGATGTCGACGTAGTCGAGGCCGAGGCGCCGCAGCGACTGGTCGAGCGACGAGACGAGGTACTTGCGGCTGCCCCACTCGCCGTAGGGGCCGTTCCACATGTGGTAGCCGGCCTTGGTGGAGACGATGATCTCGTCGCGGTGGTGGCGGAAGTCGGTGCCGAGGATGCGGCCGAAGTTGCTCTCGGCGCTGCCGGGCGGCGGGCCGTAGTTGTTCGCCAGGTCGAAGTGGGTCACGCCGAGGTCGAAGGCGCGGCGGGTGATGTCGCGCTGGCGTTCGATGGGGCGTCCGTCGCCGAAGTTGTGCCAGAGGCCGAGGCTGATGGCGGGCAGCCGGATGCCGCTGCGCCCGGAGCGTCGGTAGGTCATGGTGTCGTAGCGGTCGTCCGCGGCGGAGTAGGTCACACACCACACCCTAGGTTCGGCGTCGAGCACATTAACGCTGGTAGGTTCATACCAGCCGTACTCCTGCGCGGGAGAGACCACCGGGTGCACGTCCGGTGGCGCCGAAGGGGCAAATTCTCCCCAAAACCTCTCAGGCAAAAGGACCGCGAGGGTAGGCGACTCTGAAGTGCCCTGTGGGTATGACAGAGGGGGAGGTTGCTGTCGTCGACCTCTTTCTCCCGCAGGAGCCGCCATGACGTTCGCATCACGCCACATCGGCCCGGAGGCCGGCGCGCAGACCCAGATGCTCAAGGCCATCGGGTACGCGTCCCTGGAGGCGCTGATGGACGCCGCGATCCCCGAGGTGATCCGCTGGCACGGCACGCTGAACCTGCCGGCGGCGGCCTCCGAGGAGGAGACGATCGCCGAGCTGCGGGAGATCGCCGGGCGTAACACGGTGGCGACCTCGATGATCGGGCTCGGCTACTACGGCACGTTCACCCCGGCCGTCATCCGGCGCAACGTGCTGGAGAACCCGGCGTGGTACACGGCGTACACGCCGTACCAGCCGGAGATCAGCCAGGGCCGGCTCGAGGCGCTGCTGAACTTCCAGACGATGGTCACCGACCTGACGGGCATGAACACGGCGAACGCGTCGATGCTCGACGAGGGTACGGCGGTCGCCGAGGCGATGACGCTGGCCCGCCGGTCGTCGAAGAGCCGCAGCAGCGTCTACGTGGTGGACGCGGACACGCTGCCGCAGACGCTCGCGGTGCTGCGTACCCGGGCGGAGCCGCTCGGCATCGACCTGGTGCCGGTGGACCTGGACGCCGGGGACGAGCTGCCGGCGGAGTTCTTCGGCCTGCACCTGCAGTATCCGGGCGCCTCCGGCGCGGTGCGCGACCACGCGGCGGTGATCGAGGCAGCGCACGGCGTCGGTGCCCTGGTCACGGTGGCGGCCGACCTGCTCGCGCTGACGTTGCTGCGGGCGCCGGGCGAGATCGGCGCGGACATCGCGGCGGGTACGACGCAGCGTTTCGGCGTGCCGCTCGGCTTCGGCGGCCCGCACGCCGGCTATCTGGCCGTGCGCGCCGGCCTGGAGCGTTCGCTGCCGGGCCGGCTGGTCGGCGTGTCCAAGGACGCGGACGGCGCACCGGCATACCGGCTGGCCCTGCAGACCCGGGAGCAGCACATCCGCCGGGAGCGGGCGACGAGCAACATCTGCACCGCGCAGGTCCTGCTCGCGGTGATGGCGAGCATGTACGCGGTCTACCACGGCCCGGAGGGGCTGCGGGAGATCGCCCGGCGCACCCACGAGCGGGCCGGCGCGGTCGCCGCGGGCCTCGCCGCGGCGGGCGTCGAGGTCGCGCACGCCGCGTTCTTCGACACGGTGACCGCGGTGGTGCCGGGCCGGGCCGCCGAGGTGGCCGAGGCGGCCGCGCGTGGCGGCGTCGACCTGCGGCTGGTCGACGCGGACCGGGTCTCGATCTCCTGCGACGAGACCACGACGCCGGCGCACGTCGACGCGGTGCTCGCGGCCTTCGGCGCCACGGCCGGCCCGGCGCCGGCCGTGGCGATCCCCGTGGCACTGGGCCGCAACACGGTCTTCCTGACCCATCCGGTGTTCTCGTCGCACCACTCGGAGACGGCGATGCTGCGCTACCTGCGCCGGCTCTCGGACCGCGACTACGCCCTGGACCGGGGCATGATCCCGCTGGGTTCGTGCACGATGAAGCTCAATGCGACCACCGAGATGGAGCCGGTCACCTGGGCGGAGTTCGCGAACATCCACCCGTTCGCGCCGGCGTCGCAGACCGCGGGCTACGAGGCCCTGGTCGCGCAGCTGGAGCGGTGGCTGGCGGAGATCACCGGCTACGACGCGGTGAGCGTGCAGCCGAACGCGGGCTCGCAGGGCGAGCTGGCCGGGCTGCTGGCGATCCGCGGCTACCACCGTTCCCGCGGTGAGACGCACCGCGACGTGTGCCTGATCCCGTCGAGCGCGCACGGCACGAACGCGGCCAGCGCGGTGATGGCGGGCATGCGGGTCGTCGTGGTGGCCTGCGACGACAACGGCAACGTCGACCTGGCGGACCTGGCCGCGAAGATCGAGAAGCACGCGGAGACGCTGTCGGCGATCATGGTGACCTATCCGTCGACGCACGGCGTCTACGAGAAGGGCATCGCCGAGCTGTGCGCCGCGGTGCACGCCGCGGGCGGGCAGGTGTACGTCGACGGGGCGAACCTGAATGCGCTGGTCGGCTTCGCGAAGCCGGGCCTGTTCGGCGCGGACGTCTCACACCTGAACCTGCACAAGACGTTCTGCATCCCGCACGGCGGCGGCGGCCCGGGCGTCGGCCCGGTGGCGGTCCGCGCGCACCTCGCCGAGTTCCTGCCCGGCGACCCCCTCGAGCCGGGCGATCACCACGCGGTGTCGGCGGCGGCGCACGGCTCGGCGGGCATCCTGCCGATCTCGTGGGCGTACCTGCGGATGATGGGCCCGGACGGCCTGGCGGCGGCGACGGCCGTCGCGGTGCTGTCGGCGAACTATGTGGCGGCGCGGCTGCGTGACCACTTCCCGGTGCTGTACGCGGGCAACGAGGGCCTGGTGGCGCACGAGTGCATCCTCGACCTGCGGCCGCTGACGAAGGCGACGGGCGTGACGGTGGACGATGTGGCGAAGCGGCTGATCGACTACGGCTTCCACGCGCCGACGATGTCGTTCCCGGTAGCGGGGACGCTGATGGTGGAGCCGACCGAGAGCGAGGACCTGGCCGAGCTGGACCGGTTCTGCGAGGCGATGATCGCCATCAGGGGTGAGATCGACCGGGTCGCGGCGGGCGAGTGGCCCCGGGACGACAATCCGCTGCGCAACGCCCCGCACACGGCGGCGTCGGTGACGGCGGACGAGTGGTCGCACGCGTACCCGCGGTCGCTGGCCGGTTTCCCGGCGGGCGTGGACCGGACCTCGAAGTACTGGCCGCCGGTGCGTCGCATCGACGGTGCGTACGGCGACCGGAACCTGGTCTGCTCGTGTCCGTCGCCGGAGGCGTTCGAGGAGTGAGTCGACCGCTCGGTGACTGAGCCGTCGAGCGGGTCGGCCGGGGATGTTCCGGTCGGCCCGCGGGGCGGTGCCTGTTCCCGGCGGGTCTCGCCGGGTCGTGTGGTGCGGTGTGGCTACCCGCCGGCGTAACCGGCGGTCTGTGCTGGCCGGCGTGTCGTGTGCCGGTGTTGAGCCAACGTGTCCGTCAGGCCGCGAGGGCGTGCCGGGCAGGTCCGCGGTGCGGTGCGATGGTGCTTCCGTCGGGCAGCAGCTCGCCGGTGTCCTCGAAGACGATGACACCGTTACAGAGCAGGCTCCAACCCTGCTCGGGGAAGGTCGCCACGACTCGGGCCGCTTCGCGGTCCACGGCTGCGGCGGAGGGACAGGAGTTCGGGTGCTGGCACATCGTGTGTCTCCGGTAGTGGGGTTGTGTTGTGTTTCACATCAACGGGGCGGAACACTACTCCCATCCGAACGATTTCGGATTTCCCGGGTGACGGTGCCCCGTTGAAGGAATCCACTGTTCAGATGCTCCACGTCGGGCCGGGATACGGCCACTTTCCGACACCTGGATCGGGTACTCAACCGGGTTTTCCGGCGTCCTGCCAGGGCCGTCACCGTGCGTCATGCCGTTTCGAGTGGTCCCTGGGTGATCCCGGAGACCCAGCCGAGCTTGTCTCCGAGTTCCTCTCCGGCAACGGACTGGGGGTGCGAGAACTTGGCCGAACGGCCAGCGAAATTCACCCGACCGGCGCGGGAACCCCCTGTGGGGCGGCACTGTACGTGTCCGCCTCGGCCGGATCGGTGATGGTTGGCGGGCCTCCCGGCGCCCCTTCGCCGGTGCCCGGGATCCCCGACGTGGTGGCCGTCGTCTACATCCACGATCCCGCCGAAACATCACTGTCCGTAGCGGAGTCGTGTGCGATGAGTCCGGACCTTTCGGGCGGTTCCGGCAGCCGAACGGAGGCCGCGCCCTGGCGTGTCGGGCCGTGGCGCGAAAGCTGGAGTCGCGCCGAGCACGCCGCCGCGGTGAATTCCGCGCGAGCGGCGATCGGGCGCGGCGACGTTTATCAGGTCAACATTGTGGGACACGCCTCGGCGCCTTACACGGGCGATCCGGGTCCTGCCCTTACCCGGGTGGCCGGGCTGCCCGGTGCGCGCTATGGCGGCGTTCTCAGCGGTGCGGGATGGGCCATGGCGACGGCGTCCCCGGAGACCCTCGTCGAGGTGCGCGGCGGCCGGGTCGTCACCCGGCCGATCAAGGGCACCCGCCCGGCCACCGCGCGGGGCCGCCGCGAACTGCTCGGCTCGGCCAAGGAGCGCGCCGAACACGTGATGATCGTCGACCTGCAGCGCAACGACCTGGCCCGGCTGGGCGGCGTGGGCCCGGTCCGGGTGGACGAGCTGTTCGCGGTGCGCCGCTGGTGCGGGCTGTGGCAGGCCGAGTCGGTGGTCTCCGCGCCGATCGAGCGGCCGCTGGGCCTGGCCGAGCTGCTGCGCGCCGTCTGCCCCGGCGGCTCCGTGACGGGCGCGCCGAAACTGGCGGCGCTGTCCGAGATCGCCCGCCTGGAACCCGTCGGCCGCGGCGTCAGCATGGGCGCCCTCGGCTGGGTCGGCACCGACCACGTGGACCTGGGCCTGAGCATCCGGACGGCCGCGGTCGACGGCGAGCGGGTGCACCTCTGGGCCGGCGGCGGCATCACCTGGGACAGCGACCCCGTCGCCGAGGTCGACGAGGCCGCCGCGAAGGCCGCCCCGATGCGCGCCGCGCTCGAGGGCGCACACCATTGACGCGCCGCGGCGGGCGGGCCGGCACCTTCGCATAGGTTGGTGTGCATGACTGTTCGCCCCATCCGGCTGTTCGGCGACCCGGTGCTGCGTACCCCCGCGGAACCGGTCGTGGTTTTCGACGACGCCCTGCGCGCGCTCGTCGCCGATCTGGAGGACACCGTCCGCGAGCCCGGCCGCGCCGGCGTGGCCGCGCCGCAGATCGGCGTGAGCCTGCGCGCGTTCTCCTACAACGTGGGCGGCGAGGTGGGCCACCTGATCAACCCGGTGCTCTCGGAGTTCGCCGGGGAGCAGGACGACGAGGAGGGCTGCCTGTCGCTGCCCGGCATGGGCTACCCGACGCCGCGGGCGTGGGCGGTGACGGCGACCGGATTCGATCAGTTCGGCGAGCCGCTGACGATCTCCGGGACCGGACTCCTGGCCCGGGCGTTGCAGCACGAGACGGACCACCTGGACGGCTGCCTCTACATCGACACCCTCAAGGGCGACACCCGCCGCCAGGCCCTCCGCGAACTGCGTCGAACCCGCCCCCTGACCCGCCCCTGACGCGGCCCCGGCACGGCACTTTGGGCCGGCGGTTCGTTCGAGCGGCGGCACGCCGCCTCAGCGCGGCGGGATTCGCCTCGCCAAAGGTCGGCGCCCGCTGGGTGATCTCGACCGGTCCGGTCGCGGGTTGGCTGTTCGCCGGGCGATAGCAGCGGTCGAGGTGATCGGCCCGCCCGGGCCGGGCACGCGGTCGCGCGGCGGGACTTTCCTCGCCCGGCGCTCGTCGCGGGGTGATCTCGGCTCGGTTCGGCGTGGCGACCCAGCCGCAGGTTCGCTGTCCGTCCGGCGATCGCAGGACCGAGGGCCGGGTCTAGGTGGGCCGCCTGGGCCGACCGTCTGAGGCCGCGCCCACCGTGATAGCGCGGCGGGATCCGTCTCGCCCGGGGTTGGTTGCTGCGGGGTGATCGCGGGCTCGGTCCCGGCATGGCGACCCGGTGGCGGGCGATCGAAGACCCGGCACCGGGGGTCGAGGTGGGGCGGCCCGTCTGGGCCGACCGGGGGCGTGTCGCGGGCGGCGCGGCGGCATGTGTCCCGCCCGGGGGTGATCTCGGCTCGGTTCGGCATGGCGACCCGGTCGCAGGTTTGCTGTTCGCCCGGCGATCGCAGGACTGGGCGGTCTGGGTCGAGGTGGGCGGCAAGTCTGGGCCGACCGGGGGCGTGTCGCGGGCGGCGCGGCGGGATGTGTCCCGCCCGGGGGTGATCTCGGCTTGGTTCGGCATGGCGACCCGGTCGCAGGTTTGCTGTTCGCCCGGCGATCGCAGGACTGGGCGGTCTGGGTCGAGGTGGGCGGCAAGTCTGGGCCGACC
>NZ_JBEZDY010000013.1:17970-135000 GCF_040648555.1 Actinoplanes sp. NPDC049118 | reverse complement strand
ACGACCGGGGGCGTGTCGCGGGCGGCGCGGCGGGATGTGTCCCGCCCGGGGGTGACCTCGGCTCGGTTCGGCATGGCGACCCGTCGCAGGTCCGCTGTCCGTCTGGCGGCCCTCGGACCTGGCGGTTGGTTTCGAGGTAGGTGTTCTGGGACTGGGCCGACCAAACTCGTCGAAACGGCTCCCGATCTGGCCGGAATGGAGTTCTACGCGACCCAGCTCATTGCCGGGGTCAAGGTCGGCGGCCCTTCTGGGCCGACGGTGGCGGGGTCGGGCACGCTGCGGCAGCGCCGTAGGCACGCCGCGGTAGCGCGGCGGATTCGCCCGCCCGAGGCCGCTCGATGCTGGATGATCCCCTGGCTCGTTCTGGGCGTGCTGTCCACAGGACCCTGCGATCGCGGGACCTGAGGGCTCGGCTCCGGGTAGGCCGCGGTCTGGGCCGACCGGCCGATCCGGGTAGGCACGGCCGTCTGGACGAGCTGACGAACCACGACGGCACCGGGCCGCCGGCCAGTCGGATGGGCGGTTGTCCGGGCCGACCGGCCGGGTCAGGTCCGCGAAGTCGTCGCCGGTGTCGGGGTGGGGGTTGGCGTGCGGTGGTGGTTGGGCTCCCGCTCATACCGCGATCACGCGCTGGGCTGCCGACCCGGCGAAACCGCCACGACGCCCGCGACGCGAGCCGCCCACTCGCACTTCCCGGCATCGTCCGACGACTTCGCCCGGGACCTGCGGACCCGGTCTGGGCAGGCGGCCCGTCCGGCCGTTGAGATCGCATGATCAACCGACCCGACCCGTGTTCGACGCTGACGACAAGCGCGTCAGTGCTGCCGTCTCCTCGCCGGTGCCGGGCGGCCCGGCCGTGTCGGGGACGGCGCGATGCTTTGACCACGTCGGGCGCCGACGAGTGTGGGTGTTGTTCGCGAATTCCGGGCTCCGACGCAAATTCCGGGAAAAGGGGCCGCAGCCAGCGCCGATAAAGGGCGCGCCTGCGCTCGACGTAGCCGATGATGTCGCTCGACGTAGCCGATGATTTTCACCCCGCGAGCCGCCCTTGAGAATGATTTCATCCATCGCTGAGCGATGGAGCAGCCGGCCCGATGATCGGCCCGCGAGATTCGGGCGTGATTGAGTCGGACCTCGTCGACCGCGGAGGGTACCTTCCTTCCTCGAATCGCTTGCCGGGTGATTTTGAGGCAGGCCTGCAAATTGTGTAGTGGTGGATTTCGGATTGGCAACGACTCGTCCGGAGTGATCTCGTTGCGGATCCGCGGTGGTTCGGTCGGCGCCTGGCTGCCGGCGTGGTTCGGGTGATACTTCCCGTGGTGTGATGCCCGTCGGAAAGGGCGTGCCGGGGCCGAGCCCGTCGGCTGATCCGGCTCCCGTCCGGCACGTTCGGGCTGCGGCCGACGTCTCTCGGCGGGTTTGATCTGGGCTGGCAGGTGAGGGCTGCTGTCGCGCGCCAGGTGAGAGGTTTTTCCTGGTGGAGCGGTTGCTCGGCGTGGCATTGCGAAGTGTCCCGGCCGGTCGGGGCGGTGCGGGGCGCGGTGTCCGCTCGACGCGGGCGGGTCCACTCGGCCGGGTCTGCGGCAGGGGGTGCCGGCTCTGCTCATCTGGGCCTGCGGCTGTGGCGTCGCTGGATCGGTGACGCGCGCGACGTAGCCGCTCGGCGTGGCGCCGCGACAGGCCCCATGCGCGGTGGCGTTCGTGGTCGCGGCGGAATTTGTCACGCTCGGGGGAGTGTCTGCGGGATGCGGTCCGGTCACGCATGGTGGCCAGTTCGGTGGCGCTGAACAATTGAAACTGCCGCATGTATTCATTATTCCGTTGCCCGGCGAGCATGGCCATTCCCGGCCAGCAATCGATCATGCCAATTTCCGGGAGCCTTAGAGTGTGGCTGCGTGACCAATTGCACATACCCGGTTAGATTGAGGGTGGCAGCGATGTCGCGCAGCGGATCCTTGGAGACGGCGGAGCGTCAGCGCGCGGCCAGCCGCCGCGAACGTGATTCGACGCCGCCGAAGCACCGATCCGCCGCCGGGCCCGCCGCTTGCGCGCGCTTCGCCCAGAACACCTGGCCGAGCCGCCCACAGGTCCGGGCGGTGCGAGAATGCACGGCACGGCACGGCACGGCACGGCACGGACAGCGGCAGTCCGGGCCGGGGAACTCGGCATTCAAGATCAAATCAGCGGGTCGTCGCGCCGTCCCGATTCTTCCCACGTCGAAGCTGGATCACCTGCCAGGCTGGTCCGTTCGCGAGGCGGGAATCAGCGCGTTCGTTTCAGAGCACGACGAACGCGGGAGGTGGGTGCCGCAGGAAGTCGTGGTGGGAGATGTCCCAGCCGTATGCGCCGGTGCGGCCGAAGACCAGCACGTCGCCGACCCGCAGGCGGGGCACGTGCCGGTCGCGGGTCAGGACGTCGCGTGGCGTGCACAGCTCGCCGACCGCGTCCACCGTGACGTCGTCGACCTGTGGGCGTTCCCAGGCGTACGGCCAGGTGGCGGTGGGCAGGACGGTGAACGGGTGGCTGTAGCCCCAGGCGGCGGGGAGCCGGAAGTGGTGGGTGCCGCCGCGCAGTACCGCGAACCAGCGGCCGTGTGTGTGCTTGAGGTCGAGGACCTCGGCGGCGTACCAGCCGGCGTCGGCGGCGAGGATGCGGCCGGGCTCGACGATCAGGTCGGCGCCGTCGGGCACGGCGAGGTCCGCCAGGCCCGCCCGGAGCGCGTCCAGGTCGATGGTGGCGTCGCCGAGGTAGTCGACGCCGAGGCCGCCGCCGACGTTGACCAGCCGCAGCGGCACGCCGTGGCGCCGGGCGGTGGCCGCCGACCAGTCGACGGCCTCGGCGATGAACCGGGCGTGCGCCGCGGCGTCGAGGTTGTTGGAGACGGCGTGCAGGTGGAAGCCGGTGATGCGCACGGATTCGAGTCGCAGGGCGAGGATCTCGGCCAGGGTCGTCTCGTCGACGCCGAACGGGGTGGGCGTGCCGGTCATGGCGTGGCTACCCGGCAGTGCCGGGCCGGCCCGGTTGACCCGTACGGCGGCCTCGGCTACGACGCCCGCGGCACGGGCGGCCCGGTCCAGGCGCCGTAGTTCGTGGCCGCTCTCGACGTTGACCTGCGCGCCCGCGGCGACCGCCGCGGCCAGTTCGGCGTCGGTCTTGGCGGGACCGCCGAAGACGATGCGCCGGGCGCCGGCGGCGACCGCCAGCTCCAGTTCGCCGCCGGAGGCGACCTCCAGGCCGTCGCAGACCCCGGCGAGGGTGCGTACGACGTCCGGGTGCCCGTTGGCCTTCACCGCGTACAGCAGGGTGGTGCCCTTGGGCAGCGCGGACCGGACCGCCGCCGCACGTCCCCGCAGCGCGGCCGTGTCGTAGACGTAGGCGCAGACCGGCCGGGGCTGGGCCCGCAGCGCGGCCTCGACGTGCTCAGGCGGGCGCATGCAGCGGATTCTCCACCGGCACGTACTCGTCGCCGGCGCCGGCGAGGCGCATCCGCACGAGGGCCTTGTGTGGCACGGTCGCGGCGGTGAACGCGGCGTGGTCCTCGGCGGCGGCCGGGCCGAGCCCGGCGTAGGCCTCGTCGACGACGGCACGGACCTGCCGCCAGGCGGCGTCCTCGTCCAGCCCGTGCGACTCGCCGAGCCGGATGATCACCTCACCCAGGTGGGCCTGGAAGGCCGTGTATCCGATCTTGGCGCGCAGGACGGCCGCGTCCGGGGTGCCGACGACCGAGCCGGGCCAGAGCGATACCTCGTGGCCGGCGGCGGCGAGCCGTCCGGGGTGCAGCCGCAGGCCGGCGAAGTCGCGCACGGCCAGCCGGTGCGGCACCCCGGCGACGAAGGTGGGCAGGCAGTTCTGCAGGTGCGCCTCCAGCGCGACCCCGCGCAGCGTCAGCCGCAGCAGCGGGGGCAGCAGCAGCCGGGCGTAGGCGTCCAGGAACGCGGCCGCGGCGGCGGCGTCGTCGCGCCGGCCGGTGGTGGCGGCGAACTCGGCGACGAGCCCGGCACCGGCGAACGGCAGCGCGCTGCCGGCCACGGCCCGCTCGCCGGGCTCCAGCCGGCCGGTGATCCCGTCGCGCACGATCGCGGACATGTCGCGGCCGGAGCCGACGGGCACGGCCGCGCCGGCGGTCTCGGCCAGCAGCAGCAGCCGGTCGCCGGCGGGGTCGTCGGCGACGAGGCGGTGCAGCAGGCCGGAGACGGCGGGACCGTTGCGGGTGCTGGCGACGCTGATGCTGCGCCGGGTCGAGGTGACCTGGATGTCGAGGGACACCTTGACGTACCGGCGGCTGCCGTCCGCGGCGACGGGCAGCAGCAGCGTCCGCAGCGCGGCCGTCGGTATCGCGGGGAGCACGCCGCCCTCGTCGCCCAGGATCCGCAGCGCGCCGTCGTCGATGAGGTCGCGGTAGCGCTCGGCCAGCACGGCGTCGCGCTGCCAGGCGTGCACCGGCTGCAGCCGGTAGCCGGGCGGCGGCTCGGGCAGCTGCGGGTACGCGGCCCGCAGCACCGCGCCGACGTCGTCGCCGAGGTGCACGTCGTCGCGCACGGCGACGAACCCGATCCGGGTGTGCCCGGCCTCGAGGTCGTGTGCGAGCACGTCGGAGGTGTCCCAGCCGAGCCGGGTACGCCCGCAGGGGTGCAGGTTGTGTCCCGCGACGGCCAGCCGCTCCCCGGCGATGACGGCGTGGTCGGGGTCGTCGGCCCGCACGTGCCGCCGGCGGGTCATGGCGATGGCGAGGTTGACGACGGCGTTGCGCAGCTCGGCGGAGAATCCGGCGGCGTTGCCGGTCAGCCCGGCGGGGAGCAGGTCGGCGGGGTCGCCGGCGCCGGACCGGTCGTACTCGACGCGCCGGAACGCGTGTACCCGGTCGCCGCGCCCGGCGGGCAGCAGCCCCTCCCGGACCAGCGCGCCGCGCAGCCGCCGCCCGACGGTGTCGGCCGCCTCCGGCAGGGCGGCGGTGAAGCCGTCGAGCAGGTCCGGTGCGTGCACGGCGAGGGCGGCGCCCGCGTTGTCGGCGGCGATGGCCAGCCGCCGGGTGGCAAGGCTGCGGGTCATGCCGGCGCCATCGGGTTGGCGACGTGGGTCCAGACGTCGTCGAGCGGGTCGTCGGCGAGCCGCATCGCGGTGGTGGCCTTGACCGGCAGCGGCGCCGTCAGCAGGTGCGCCGCGTCGGCCGTGCCGGTGCCGCTCAGGGCGGCGGCGACGCTGTCCCAGAGGCGGGCCGGGTCGGCGCCCTCGCGGGACAGGACGGCGATGAGCTCGGCGCAGACGGTGCCGAGGACGGCGGCGGCGAGTTTGGTGCGCAGCACTTCCGGGTCGTCGCTGGGCAAGTCGCCCTCCAGCGGTGGTACCTGCACGCCGTGCCGGGCCAGGCGCGCGGCGCTGACACGCACTCCGCCGAGGTCGCGGTAGACGATCCGCACCGGGATCCCGTCGTCGAGGACCAGCAGCGTGTTCTGCCCGTGTGCCTCCAGCGCGACCCCGCGCTCCAGGACGGCGACCAGCGGCGGCAGGAGCAGGTGGGCGAGGCCGTGCCACCACGCGTACGGGTCGTCGACCGCCTCGAGCAGCAGCGGGCGCCCGTCGCGGGGCGACGGCGCGGCCAGGACGGCGAGCGGGACGACCGTCTCGGCGGCACCCGCCCGGGGTGCCTCGCGGCGCAGGTGTGCGAGGTGCCGCTGCGGCTGCCCGTCGACGAGGACGGCGCCGGCGGCGGTCTCGCGCTGCACGGTGAGCGGCAGGTCGGTCGTGAGCAGCGCCAGCAGGGCGGAGAGCCGCGGTCCGTTGTGGACGGCGGCGGGCGAGACGGTACGCACCGCCGAGGTCATCTGCACGTCGACGGCGGTCTTGACGTGGTCACCGCCGCCGAGAGGTGCGACGGTCCGCAGCGACATGAGCGGCCGCACCGGCGGGGTCTCGCCGTCGTCGGCCAGCCAGGGATGGCGGTCCAGCAGGCGCCGCGCCTGCCACGGGTGTGCGTAGAGGACCGGCGGGCCGTCGCCGTGCCAGCGGTCCGCGGGGACCCGCAGGCGGCGCAGGCGGATGACGGGCCGGTGCTCCGGGCCGTAGGCGAGCACGTCGGCGACGCTCATGCCGCCGCGGGTGCGGCAGCAGGGGTGCGTCGGGTGGCCGCCGGGCACGAGTTGCTCGAGCCGTCCGAGCCCGTCCGGGTCGCCGGCGGCGCCGCGCAGGACGGGCCGGGTGGCCGGCGGTGGCGGGTCGGCGTGTGCGAGCGCGAGGTTCGCGACGCTGTTGTCGACCTCCGCGGCCAGGCGGGCGGTGTGCGGGCCGAGGGGGAGTGCCCGCAGCAGCGCCGCGGGGTCGTCGAATGTCTCGCCGTCACCCAGTTCCGCGGCGAGGCCGCGGGGTGCCGCGGCGAACGGTGCCGCGGCCACGGCCGGTGCGGTCAGGACGCGGCCGTCGGCCAGGGTGACGCGCAGTGAGCCGTCGCGATGTTCGCGGTGGGTGACGCCGGGGAGCGGCTCGCGGTCCAGCGCCCCCAGCACGCGGGCGAGGACGGCCGCCCGCGCCGCCGGCAGCTCCGCCTCGTAGCTCTCCACCCATTCAGGACGGAGTACGCGCAGTTCGTCCCGGGTCTGCCCGGTTCCGGCGGTGTGCCCGGTCGGCATGGGGATGGTCGGCGGTGTGGGCACGCCTGTCATTGTCCGGCAGGCCGGTCCTCGATCACCGGCCACCCCGCCCATCAACATCCTAGGACGCCTTACAGGTTGTGCGGCCGGCCACGGGCCGCACAACCTCACAACCAAAGATCAAAAACAAAAAGGAATCAACGACATCCCCCGACAAGACAGGGCGTCAAGCCCGACGAAGGTCGCACCCCGCAGCTGTCTTCGGTGTCGGGCCGCCGGCCCGGGTGACGCCTACCTTCGCCGGTCATGACAGTGGTCAAGCGGATGGCGATGTCGGTGCTCGCGCTGGTGACAGGTGCGACGGGGGTGGTGCTGCTGGCGCCGGGAGGCTTGGGCGACGCTCAGCCGCGGGTCGTGACGGAAGGCCTGTCGGCCGGGCTGTACCGGGCCGCGGTGACCGCCGCGGCCGAGGCGCCCGGCTGGCTGTCGGCGGCGGGGGAGTACGGCGCCGTGACGTGCCTGCTGGGTCTGGCGGCGCTGCTGGCCTGGACGGGATGGAACGGCCGGCGGCGCCGTGCTAGCGCAGGTCGACGGCCATGGCCGTCAGGCAGGTCGCCGACAGGGCCGGCGCCGATGGGCCGATCCGCGGGGTGTACCTCTGCCGTTTCCCCACCGGGCCGACGATAGGGGCCTCGCCCAAGCGGCCGGGCGGCGTCAGCGGGTCGTGGCGGCGAGGACCGCCGCCTCGCGCTCGGGTGCCAGGCCCGGGGCCGGGCGGTCGGGGCGTTGTGGGGCCGTGCCGCCGATGGATCGCAGCCAGGTCCAGGTGTCCGCGACGGTCTCGCCGACGGGGCGCAGCCGCAGGCCGGCCCGCAGCGCCTTGCTGACGTCGCCGCCGTGCAGGAAGTCGCACTCGTAGCCGGGCGCGAGCCAGATGGGCAGGTCCGTCCAGGGTGCGATGCCGGCGTCGAGAATGGTCTGCGGGTCGGTCCAGCGCAGCTCGGCGTGTTCGCCGGTCACGGTGTTGATGGTTTCCAGGAGTTCGGCCATGGTGGTGTGTCCGGGCGGGCTGACCAGGTCGTAGGCGCCGGTGCGGCCGTGCGCGGCGGCGTCGAGCAGCCAGGTGGCGAGGTCGCGGACGTCGATGTACTGCAGTTTGAGCTGCGGTGGGCCGGGCGCGAGGGTGGGTCCGCCCTTCGCGATCCGGTTGAGCCACCAGGGCAGGCGGCCGATGTCCTCGTGGGGTCCGAGGATCAGGCCGGCGCGGGCGTGCAGTACGGGGCCGTCGAAGTACCGTTCGGCCGCCAGTTCGGCGCCGCGTTTGGCGGCCGCGTAGTCGTCGGAGTCGGCGGCGTCGGGTGTGGCGTCGACCAGGGCGGCGGCCTCGGTGTGTGGGACGGTCTTGTCGTCGGTGGCGTAGACGCTGCGGCTGGAGACGTAGGTGTAGTGCCCGGCGTGGCCGCTGAGGGCGACGGCGGAGGCGGCGACGGCCTTGGGTGCCCCGGACCAGGTGTCGACGACGAGGTCCCAGGTGCCGCCTTCGAGGGCGGCGAGGCCGCCGGGCTCGTGGCGGTCGCCGATCAGGCCGGTCGTGCCCTGCGGTGGTGGCCGGTGGCCGCGGTTGAGGACGGTGATCCGGTGGCCGCGGGTGCGTGCCTCGTCGATTACGGCGCGGCCGACGAATCCGGTTCCTCCGAGCACGAGAAGTCTCATGGCCACGACGATGCCTGCGGTCGTACCCCAGGCGGTAGGTGTGATCGCTGAGAGCGGAAGCGGAGGCGGTCCGGCTGGCTGTCGATCACGGGTGGCTTCTGGCGTAACCGCAGCTCAGCGGGTTCCTGTGAGTCGACTGTGCGGATCTTAGGGTTTTTCCGGGTGCAACCTGTCGGCAACCGAGAGTGACCGCTACTCGCACCCTCCGCAACGAAAAGTTCCCCCTGTCAGCCGGTGAGCCGTCACCGGGCGACAGACGCGAGGGGGACACACGAATGTCGGCGAAGACCAAGACCGTCAGCCGCGAGCTCGAGAACATGATCCGCGAGAACATGCCGCTGGTCGGGCACCTGGTCCGCGAGATGCTGTTCAAGGTTCCCGCTCACGTGCACCGTGACGATCTCGCCTCCGCCGGGTACGCGGCACTGGTGACCGCCGCGAAGGCGTTCGACGCGGACCGGGGCATCCCGTTCGGCCGGTTCGCCGCGGTGCGGGTCCGCGGTGCGCTGCTGGACGAGCTGCGCAGCATGGACTGGGCCAGCCGTTCGGTGCGGGCCCGGGCCCGCCGTGCCGAGGTCGCCCGCCAGGAGCTGACCGCGCAGCTGGGCCGCACCCCCACCCCGGTCGAGCTGGCCGAGCTGCTCGGTGTCGGCGTCAGCGAGCTCTCCAACGTCGACGACGACGTGCAGCGCGCCGCCGTGCTGTCGCTGCAGGGCTTCGCCGTCGGCACGGCCGAGGACATGGTCACCGAGGCCTCGATGAACCCCGAGGAGCTGCTGCTGCACCGCGAGCGCATCGGCTACCTGCACGACGCCGTCGCCGTGCTGCCGGAGCGGCTGCGCTTCGTCGTCGAGACGTCGTTCCTGCAGGAGCGGCCGTTGTCCGAGGTCGCCGCCGAGCTGGGCGTGACCGAGTCGCGGGTGTCGCAGCTGCGCACCGAGGCCCTTGCGCTGCTCAAGGACGGCCTGACCACGCACATGGAGGCTCAGGAGAGCGGCGCCGCCCGGGGCGACGGCTGCGTCGCCCGGCGCCGGGCCGCGTACGCGGCGCAGATCGCCGGTCGCAGCACCATGTCGTCGCGGCTGTCGGTCACCGACGTGCGCGGCACGAACAAGTCGGTGGCGTACGCCGCCTGAGTCCCGCTCCTCCGCGACGCCGAAAGGGCCGCCACGCTCACGCGTGACGGCCCTTCGCGCGTCGGCGGGTACCCCTGAAACCCGGTTGCGGGCCCGGCGGCGGCGCGCGATGGTGAAAGCCGAGCCCTGCCGCCGATCCCGAGGAGCAGTCACCTCCGTGTGATACCGACCCGACCCTGGTGAGCGCCGCCGACGCCGTCGCGGCGCGCCGGGTCGCCGTACCCGTGCCGGTATCCGTCCCTGGAGGACTCCTTGCTGAAAGCCGCCTCGATCAGCCGCGCCCACGACGGTGATCTGCTCTTCGCCGACCTCGACCTGGTCCTCGGCCCGGGCGACCGCGTCGGCGTCGTCGGCCCCAACGGGGCCGGCAAGACGACCCTGCTGCGGGTGCTCGCCGGTGACCTGCCGCCCACCGGCGGTGCGGTCACCCGCGGCCCCGGCACCCGGGTCGGTTATGTGCCGCAGCAGGTCGCCGATCCCGCCGGCACCGTCGGCGAATTCCTCGCCGCCGGCCTCGGCGAGCTCGCCGAGGTCACCGCCCGGCTGCGCCGGCTGGAGACCGCGCTCGAGCGCGGCGGTGACGTCCTCGACGAGTACGGCCATGTCCAGGAACGGTGGACGGCGCTGCGCGGGTGGACCGCCGAGGCCCGCCTCGCCGAGATCCGCCAGCGCCTCGACGTCGACCACCTGCCGCCCGGCCTGGCCCTGCGTGAGGTCAGCGGCGGTGAGCAGGCCCGGCTGCTGCTCGCGCACGCCCTGTTGGACGCGCCCGGCCTGCTGCTGCTCGACGAGCCGACCAACCATCTCGACGCCGAGGGCGCCGCCTGGCTCGCCGGGTGGCTGCGCGACTTCCCCGGCGGGGTCCTCGCCGTCAGCCACGACCGGGCGTTCCTCGACGCCGCCGTCACCCGCGTCATCGAGCTCGACGGCATCCACGAGCAGCCGCAGGACTACCCGGGCGGCGGCTACAGCGCCTACCGGGCCGAGAAGACCCGGCGCTGGCAGCGGCTGCTGCTCGACTACGAGGCGCAGGAGAAGGACCGGATCCGCTGGGAGCGCGACATCGCGCAGACCCTGGCACAGGCCCGCTACGTCGAGACGACGGTGCGTTCCGGCGTCGAGGCGCCCCACCTGCGGCGCATCGCCAAGAAGGTGGCGCAGAAGGCCAAGGCCCGCGAGCGGCGGCTGCGCCGGCAGATGGAGTCCGCCCGGTGGATCGCCCGGCCGCGGACCCGCCCGCCGCTGACCCTGGCCTTCCCCGCCGACGACGCCGACGACCGCGACACGGTGCTGTCCGTGCGGGACCTGACGGTGAAGGCGGGGGACCGGACACTGCTCGACGGCGTCGACCTCGACGTGCGGCGCGGCGACCGGATCCTGATCACCGGGCGCAACGGCGCCGGCAAGACCACCCTGCTGCGGGCGATCGCCGAGCACGCCGGCGTGCCCGTCGCGGTGCTGCCGCAGACCTCCGACGGGCTGCGCACCGGCACCACCGTGCTCGACTTCTTCCGCTCCCGGGTGCCCGTCTACGCCGAGGACGCCGAACGGCTGCTCGCCGGGCACCAGTTCGGCCCCGACCAGTGGGGTGCCACCCTGCGCGGCCTCTCCGCCGGGGAGCTGCGCCGGCTGCTGCTCGCCGTCATGGTGAACAGCCCGGCCCGGATCCTGCTGCTCGACGAGCCCACCAACTTCCTCGACTTCGACGCCCTCGACGTCGTCGAGGAGGCGCTGCGGGCGTACCGGGGAACGCTGTTGACCGTCACGCACGACCGGTACTTCGCCGCCGCGGTCGGGCACACCCGCACCTGGCATGTCGCGGACGGCAACGTGCTGGCGAGCTGACACGATGGCGGCATGTCGTCCCCGGTTCCCCGACAGGGTGGTGGCGCGGTCGCCGTCGGCGGCGGCGCCGAGCAGTTCACCGAGGCGTGGCTGGCCAACCGGCGGTTGTCCGCGCACACCCGCGACGCGTACCGGCGCGACGTCGCCGCGTGGCTGGCCTGGTGCGCGGACCGCGACGTCGACCCGTTGCACGCCTCGTTCCTCGACGTCAACGCGTACGCCCGCGGCCTGGAGGCCCGGCCGCTGGCCCCGGCGACCGTCGCCCGGAAGCTGTCCGGCCTGTCCAGCTGGTACGACTTCCTCGCCAAGCTGCGCGCCGTCGAGGCGAACCCGGTCGGCGGCGCCGACCGCCCGTCGGTGTCGCGCGACCACTCCGCCACCGTCGGCCTGAGCCCGGAGGAGGTCGACGCGCTGCTGGCCGCCGCCGGCGCCGAGACCGGCCCGGCCGCCGTCCGCAACCTCGCCGTGCTGGCCCTGCTCGCCGACCTGGGCCTGCGGGTCGGTGAGCTCGTCGGCCTCGACGTCGCCGACCTCGGCGTCGAGCGCGGGCACCGCAGCGTGCGCTTCGTCGGCAAAGGCGGCAAGCCCCGGCGGCGGGCCCTGACCCCGTACGCCGCGGCCGCGCTGGACGCCTACCTCGTCCGGCGCGCCGCCGCCGAGGACACCACCGCCGACCGGCTCGACGGGCCGCTGTTGGTCACCGCCACCGGCTCCCGCATCGACCGGCACTCGGTGTTCCGGCTCGTGCGGCGCCTGGCTCGTGAGGCCGGCATCGAGGGCTGGGCCCGGCTGTCGCCGCACTCGCTGCGGCACGCGTTCGCCACCACCGCCCGCGCCGAGGGGGTGCCGTTGGAGGACGTACAGGACGCCATGGGTCACGCCGACCCGCGCACCACCCGCCGCTACGACCGCGACCGGCACAACCTCGACCGCGACCCCGCGTACACGATCGCCGCGGCGCGGGTCCGGCGCAGCGCCGGCTAGGGCGACCCCCTATTCTCGACCGCGGTCAGCGGGTCGGGTAACGAGACGGGGTCGGGTTGAACATCTTCGAAGCGGTACTGCTCGGTGCGGTGGAGGGCTTCACCGAGTTCCTGCCGGTTTCCAGCACGGGACACCTGACCATCCTGGAGAAGATGCTCGGCTACGACATCGACAACCCGGACATCACCGCCTTCACGGCGATCATCCAGTCCGGCGCCGTGATCGCCACGGTGCTGTTCCTGCGCAAGGACATCGCCCGGATCGTCCCCGCCTGGCTCCGCGGCGTGCTGAACCGGGACCAGCGCGACAACCCGGACTACCGCTTCGGCTGGGCCGTCATCCTCGGCTCCATCCCGATCGGCATCGTCGGGCTGCTGTTCCAGGACACCATCACCTCGACGCTGCGCAGCCTCTGGTTCGTCGCCTGGTCGCTGGTGCTGTGGAGCGGCGTGATGGCGTTCGCCGACCACGCCGCCACCCAGATCCGCCACGAGGAGGACATCACCTGGAAGGACACGCTGATCATCGGCGTGACGCAGTGCCTCGCCCTGATCCCCGGCGTGTCGCGCTCCGGCGCCACCATGTCCGCCGGTCTGCTGCGTGACTTCGACCGGGTGACGGTCACCAGGCTGTCGTTCTTCCTGTCCATCCCGGCGCTGCTCGGCGCGACGGTGCTGCAGTCGGTCACCGAGTTCGACAAAATCTCCGGCGGCGTCGGCTGGGGGCCCACCATCGTCGCGACGATCACCAGCTTCGTCGTCGCCTGGTTCGCCGTGTCCTGGCTGCTGAAGTTCATCGCCAAGCACTCGTACAGCATCTTCATCGCCTACCGGCTGGTGCTCGGCGCCGTGCTGATGGTGCTGCTGGCCACGAACGTCATCGAGCCGCAGTAGCCGCTCACAGCCGCAGCGCGGCGCGGACCAGCTCCAGCGCCGCCTGCGGGGACACCCCGAGCGCCGTCGCCTGCTCCGCGTAGCGCTGCGCGGCCCGCTGCGCCTCGGCCGGGGTGTCCGCGGCCCGGGCGGTGACCAGCGTGCCCGCCCGGCCGCGGGTCTCCACCAGGCCCGCCTGCTCCAGCTCACGGTAGGCGCGGGCCACCGTGTTCGCCGCCAGGCCCAGCTCGGTGGCGAGCTGCCGCACCGGCGGCAGCCGCGTCCCGGCCGCGAGCACCCCCCGGGCGGCCAGCTCGGCGATCCGCATCCGCACCTGCTCGTACGGCGGAACCGCCGAGCCGGCGTCGATCACGATGTCCATCCGGCCCCCCGGGGTCTGAGCGCTACAGCAGCCGCGGCGGGGTGTTGCCGGCCGCGACGATGGCCCGGCGCATCGGCACCATCGCCAGCAGGATGCCACCCACGACGAAGAACACCACAAGCGACACGATGCCGATGCGGTAGCTGTTGGTCAGCTGGAACACCAGGCCGAACGCGAGCGGGCCCAGCCAGCTCGTGCCCTTGTCGCTGATCTCGTAGAAGCCGTAGTACTCGCCCTCGCGGCCCTCGGGGATCAGCTGGCTGAACAGCGACCGGCTCAGCGCCTGGCTGCCGCCCATCACCAGGCCGATGCCGACGCCGAGCAGCATGAACGGCACCGGCTCGCCCTCGGGCAGCCAGAACGCGGCCAGGATGACGCCGAGCCACAGCGCCAGCGCGAGCAGCACCGTCTTGCGGGCACCGATGCGGGTGGCGAGACCGCCCAGCAGCAGCGCACCGCCGAACGCCAGGAACTGCACGATCAGGATCGTCAGGATCAGCGCGCTCTGCTCCAGGTGCAGCTCCTCGCTGCCGAACTGAGCGGCGAGCGAGATCACCGTCTGGATGCCGTCGTTGTAGATCAGGTACGCGACCAGGAAGAACAACGTCAACGGGTACGCCCGCAGGTTGCGGATCGTGTGGCCGAGCTGGCGGAAGCCGTCGGTGAGCAGGTTGCCGCCGCCGCGGGCCTGCGCGACGTCCGCGGCGGGGTGCTCCTTGAGCCAGCGCAGCGGCAGCAGGGTGAACGCGGCCCACCAGACGCCCGCCGACACGATGGACCAGCGGGCCAGGTCCAGGGTGCGCTGGTCGTCGCCGTCGACGCTGAGCGCCGTCACCACCGCCAGGTTGATCAGCAGCAGGACGCCGCCGCCGAGGTAGCCCAGCGCCCAGCCGCGGCTGGACACCTTGTCGCGCTCGTCGGGCCCGGCCAGCCGCGGCAGGAACGAGTTGTAGACGACGACGGAGGCGCCGAACGCGATGTTGGCGATGATGAACAGCAGCCCGCCGAGCAGATACCGCTCGCCGGTCACGAACGCCATCGCGATCGTCGCGCCGGCGCCGACGAACGCGGCCGCCGCCAGCAGCGGCTTCTTGCGCTCGGCGCGGTCGGCGATCGCGCCCATCACCGGCAGCACGAACACGGTCAGCAGCACCGACAGCGACACCAGGTAGGGGAAGTACGACCCGGCGGCGATGGTGATGCCCAGCGGATGCACCCGGCCGTCGCAGTCGTCGGCGCCCAGCGCGCACCCGGCGGCCTGCTCGGTGACGCTGGTCAGGAACGGGCCGAGGAAGACCGTGATGACGGTGGTGGAGAAGGCCGAGTTGGCCCAGTCGTAGAAGTACCAGCCCGTGCGTTCGCGGCGGGTGCTCGCCGGGGCGGTGGTGGCGGCGGTCATGGGTGGCTCCTGCGCGGCGTCGGGGTTGGCGCGCTGATGATGCCACCCCAAGGTCCTCCGGGATACGACCACGCGGCGGACAAATCTAGGTGCCCTGACTCCACCACTTCGCCAGGGTGCTGGTCGCCGGGTCGTCGGAGTCGGCGAGCGCCGCCCACGGGTCCGCGCCCGGCGGCAGGTCCTCGGCCGCGTACGCGGCCAGGTCCTCGGCCGGCACCGCGGCGCCGGCGTCGACCGGGCCCGAGTGGTAGAGCCCCAGGCTGCCGGTGTCGATCCAGGGGAAGCCGTCGACCGGCTCGGGCAGCGGGCCCACGTCGACGATCGGCGGGAACACGCTCACCTGCTCGGAATCCGGCGCCGCGTCGGGGTCGGCGCCAACCGGGCCGAGGCCGTGCCCGTCGCTGACGTCGACGACGCCGTGGCTCGCCACCTCGTCCTCGTGGCCGGTGCCGGGCTCGTGCACGTCGTCCCAGCCCTCCTCCGGATCGCCGGCGTCGAGGTCGGTGCCGTCGTCGACGTCGTGCAGCCCCAGATCGTCGTGGCCGAACAGGTCGTCGTGGAACGGCCCGTGGTCGGCGACCGGCTCGTGCGACGGCGCGAAGTCGTGCTCGCCGCCGGTGTCGGGGTGAGCGTCCGGGTCGTGGAAGTCCGGCCAGCCGTGTTCGTCGCTCACTGGTGCACCATCCTGATCTCCGCGTGCTCGCTCATGTCAGCTCCTGAGAGGTGTCGGCGGCCGCGGGCGTCAGGGAGCGCGCCCGGGCGAGTACGTCGTCGACCTGCCTGATCTGTGCGCGGACCGTGCCCAGGTCCGCGTTCGCCCGCGCCCGGCGCCGCGCCCGGCCCGCCGCGTCCTCCGCCACCGCGGCGTCGATGTCCGCGATGTGCGCGTCGAGTTCGCGCAGCCGCCGCTCGACCGCGTCGTCGACGGCGACGCCGAGCGCGTACTGCAGGTCGGTGAACCGGTACGAGATCTCGTCGGACAGGGCCGCGCGGGCCTCGCCGAGCACGTCCCGCAGCCAGGTTCGGGCCTGCTGGCGGTCGGACTGCACCCGCCGCCGGTACAGCACGTAGCCGCCGGCGGCCAGGCCCAGGCCCAGCCCGGCGACCGGGATCAGCAGCCCGCCGGCGACGGCGCCTCCGACGCCGAAGACGGAGGCGCCGAGGACCGCGCCGCGGCCGGCCATGAACGCGATGCCGCCGGCGGAGAGCACGATCAGCATGTTGTCGCCCGAGCCGTCCCGCGCCGGGCCGCCGGCCAGCGCGTGCCGCAGGGTCGCGTTGAGCCGGTCCAGGACCGCGGCGAGCTCCTCGTCGTCGAAGACCTGCGCCAGGACCCGCTCGCCGACCTGCCGGAACGTGGCCCGCAGATCGTCGGAGAGCCGCACGGCCACCGCCTGCAGCTCCGCGTCGACCTGGTCCGGCAGCGCGGCGAGGGCCCCGCCGCGGGCGGAGTCGATGCGGGCGCCGAACTCCTGCTGCACGGCGGCGATCCGGGTGCGCAGCAGGCCGACGACCTCGACGCGGGCCCGCTGCGTCTCGGTGCTCAGCAGCAGCGCCCACTGCCGCGACTCGGTGCGTTTGCGGGCGGCCAGGGCGGAGCGCTGTGCGCGTACCCGGGCGACCTCGGCGGGATCGGCCTCGCTGGCCCGCAGCCGGCCCTCCGCGGCCGCCTCCACGCGGGCCAGGTCGCCGCGGGCGGTACGCAGCACGTTGGCGAGCTGCAGCTGGTGGCCGCGCCCGGCCAGCTCGACCAGGGCGTGCTGCAGCTCGGCGATCCGCGACGCGTCGACAAGCGCGGCCTGGTCCCCGGCGGGCACGCTCAGCGCCAGCTCGGCCAGCCGCGCGGAGACGGGGAACCAGGGCGCGTCGGCGAACCGCGGCGCCCGGGCGCGCAGCAGCGCCCGGTTGTCGTCGGCGATGCGCCGCCACCCCGGGAACGCGTCGATCTTCGTCAGCGCGAACACGACGGCGTCGACGCGTTCGCTCGCGGCGGCGAGGAAGTCCAGCTCGGGCTGCGACAGCGGCGCGGACGCGTCGGCGACGAACAGCAGCGCCGTGGCCCGCTCGACCGCGTCGACGGCGACGGCGGCGTGCGCCGGGTCGAGCCCGCCGACGCCCGGGGTGTCCAGCAGGCTCAGGTACTGCAGCAGCGGCGCCGGGTGGGTGATCTCGATGCGCCGGGGTGCGCGGCCCCCGCCGGGCGGCTCGCACCCGGTGGCCCAGTCGGCGAGCCGCGCGACGTCGACCTCGACCGGCTCGGGCGAGCCCGGCACGTACGCGGCCGCGTACGCCGGGGAACCGGGGGAGAAGTGCAGGTAGGCGGCGGTGGCGACGGACGCGTCGACCGGCGACAGGCCCGGCACCCCGAGCAGGGCGTTGAGCAGCGAACTCTTGCCCCGCTTGGTCTCGCCGACGAGCACGATCGTGGGCCGGGTCAGCTGGGTGCGGCGCCGCTCGGCGAGCTCCGCGCCGGCGTCGGCGTCGGCGGCCCGCACCGCGGCCAGCGCGTCGCGCACGGCGGTGTCGAGTTCCTTGGCGAGGCTCACCGCGGCTGCTCCTGACCGGCCTGCTCACGGACGGCCTGCGCCAGCAGGTGGAAGCCCCGGTGCGCGACCTGCGCCACCCGCGACTGCGCCGGCCCGGCGCCGGCGACCGCGTACACCCGCCAGCGGTTGGCGGCCTCGACCGCGGCCGTGGCCAGCTCGGCCGTGGAGGCGTCCGGCAGCCGCAGGATCCACCGGGGGTCCTCGGAGGTCGCCAGCCGGGTCAGCTCCCGCTCCCAGGCGGCCGGCAGCGGCACGGCGCCGGTCGCGACCCGCTGCGCCACCTCCAGCAGCCGCAGCCGGTGGTAGGCGGGCTCGCGCAGCAGCCGTTCGGTGGCGTCGCGCAGCGCCTCCCGGTCGCGCGGATCGCCCTCGTGGCCGGCGATGCGCTCGAGCCGGGCCAGGGCCCAGCCGGCCTTGATCGCGTCGGCGCGCCAGCGCAGCGTCTGCTCCAGGGTGTCACGCAGCCGCGGGAAGCCGGAGGCCCGCACCAGCCGGCGGACCAGCTCGCCCGTGCCCAGCCCCGGCTCGGCGGCGAGCTGGGCCAGGGCGAAACCGACGCCGTAGAGGTCGAGCAGGGCGAGCAGCCGGTCGCGGTGCTGCGCGCCGACGGGTGCGGGCCGGGACCGGAACAGGTCCACCGAGGCGAGCAGCAGCCGCAGCTCCGCGGCGGGCAGCCCGGCGAGGGCCCGCAGGGCGGCGCAGTCGGCGGCGGTGAGCCGCCCGGCCTCGCCGGTCTCGGCCAGCAGGCCGACCACGGGCACGACCTCGGACACGGTACGGGCGAGCAACGCGGCCTGCTGCTCGGCGAGCGGACCGGCGACCGGCCACGGGTCCCCGGCGCCGCCGACCAGGGTGTCGACCTTGCCGAACA
This sequence comes from Actinoplanes sp. NPDC049118, assembly GCF_040648555.1. Classification (NCBI taxonomy): domain Bacteria; kingdom Bacillati; phylum Actinomycetota; class Actinomycetes; order Micromonosporales; family Micromonosporaceae; genus Actinoplanes; species Actinoplanes sp. NPDC049118. The sequence goes on along the minus strand of NZ_JBEZDY010000013.1, from coordinate 116,668 downwards.
CCCCCAGCGCGTTGATCGGGCTGCTGGCCAGCCGGGCCGAGGCGGTGCGGAATGCCTCCAGGGCGCGCAGATCGTCGGCGCGGACCGCCTGGGTGAACACGTACACGACGGCCTCGGCGGCGGCGACCTCGGAGGCGGAGTCCGCGTCGATGTCGGCGTCGAACGGCGCGGTCGTCTCGCCGAGCTGCTCCGCGGCCCGGGCGCTGACCCCGGTGTCGGTCGACGCCAGGCCCGGCGTGTCGACAACGGTCAGGTCGCGCAGCTTCTCACTGGTGAGCGTCACGTCGACGTAGGCGACCCGGGCGGCGCCGACGCCGAGCCGCTGCGGGATCATGCCGTCGTCGCCAAGCGGCAGGCTCGAGCGGGAGCCGTCGCGGAGCACCACGTCGACGCGGTCGGCGGGACCGTACCGGAACCGGGTGACCACCCGGGTGCACTCACCGACGGCCGTCGGCGCGACCCGGCGCCCGATCAACGCGTTGACGAGTGTCGACTTTCCGGCTTTCAGCCGCCCCGCGATTGCGACGCGTAAGGGCTCGGACAGCCGATCACGGACCTGAAGCGCCTGGCCACCGGCGTGCGGACCAACCCGCGCCACGATTTCGTCACACAGCGTAGCCACGCGGGCGGAGAGCGGACCGACGGTCATGACTCGTCAGCCGAGCACACCGTCAGGGAGAATGTGCAGACCGCGGCCGTCGTCCCCGACACAGTCGTCACCCTCCCGTTCGCGGGCAGGGCGGGATGCCTGCCGCACCACAGACTACGGACCGACGAGGCGACGCAGATCCCGTGTTCGTGCCACCCGGGCACGGACCCGGTCGGCGGGGTACCGAGACAAGGGGATGCCGGTGGCACAGCAGGACCTGGCCGGGCTGGCCGCCGCGCATCTGCGCCGCCCGGGCCTCGTCATGCTCACCGGCGCCCCCGGCTCCGGCCGCTCGACGCTGCTGCGGCGCATCGCGGCCGTCGCGCCCGGCCCGGTGCACGCCGGCGGCGGGCTCGCGATGCTGGCCACCGTACCGGCGCTGGCCCTCTCCCGGGCCGTGAAGGCCCGCCTGCCCACCCACGACGTGCCGCTGCTCGCCGAGGCCGTGCACTCCCGGGTCCGCGGCGGGCTGCTCGTCCTCGACGACCTGCAGTACGCGGACCCGGCGACGCTTGCCGCGCTGCCGCACCTGGCCCGGCACGTGCGGGTGGTGGTCGCCCTGCGCGCACCGCACCGCCTCGGCGAGGAGACCGTCGCGGCGCTGCGGGCGGCGGCGACCGCCTGGCTCGACGTGCCGCCGCTGTCCGCGGACACCGCCACCGACCTGGCCCGGCGGGTCGGCGGCCAGCTCGGCGACGAGACGCTGGCGGCCGTCGTGCGGCGCGCCGGCGGCAACCCCCTGGTGGTCACCGCCCTGGCCCGGCAGGCCGGCGCCGGCCGCGGCGCACCGGACACCGACATCGACCAGGTCGCGTACGCGATCGCGACCGCGTGTGCGGACCTGCCCCGGCCCGCACGGACCGCGCTGGCCGCGCTGGGCCTGCTCGGCCGGCCCGCCGCCGCCGAACTGCTCGGCCCCGGCGCCGACGCGCTGCTCGCGGCCGGGCTGGTCGTCGAGGGCGAGGACGGCCTGGCGCCGGTGTCGGCGTACTTCGCGGAGACCGCCGCCGGGCTGCTCGACGCGGCGGCCCGCGCCGAGCTGCACCGCGCGCTCGCCGAGCTCGCCCCGGACGCGGAGGCGGCCCGGCACCTGGCCGCGGCCGGTGACCACGCGGGCGCGTACCGGCGGGCCCTGACCGCCGCCGACCGCCCGGGCGGCGACCGCGCCGGGCTGCTGCTGTTCGCCTGCGACCTGCCCGGCGTGGCCGTCGACCCGCGGGTGCGGATCGCGGCCGCCGACGCGCTGCTCACGGCGGGCCGGCCGCACACGGCGGCGCGGGTGCTGACCACGCCGGGGCCGCTCGGCGTCGAGGCCGACGTGCTGCGGGGTGAGGCGCTGCTGCAGGCGGGGGATCCGGCGGGCGCCCGCGTCGCGGTGCGCCCGGTGCCGGACGCGGCGGGTGGCACGGTGGTGGCGGCCCGCGACCGGATCCTGCTGCTGGCCGAGCTGGCGACGGACCCGGCGGGCGCCCTGGACGCCGCGGAGAAGATCGCGGCCCGCTATCCGGCGCCGCCGCCGGGCGTGGCCGCGGCGCTGGCGGCGGTACGCGCGGCGCACCGCGCACCCGGCTGGGACACCGAGCTGGCGGCCGCCGCCGGCACCGGCACCGATCCGCTGGCCGGGCGGTGGAGCGCCTGGCTGCTGGTGGAGCACCTCGTCGCCGACGGCCGGCTGACGCAGGCCGCGACGGTGGCCCGGGAGGCGGCCGCGGCCTGCGCCGCCGACCTCGCGTACAGCTGGCAGACCCGGTTCCTGGCGGTCTCCGACTGGGCCGAGGTCCTGCAGGGCTCGATGATCGCCGCCTCCGCGGCCGCGGCACGGCCGGATCCTGCCACCGGCCCGGCGGCGCCGGACGCGGCCGACCGGGCGCTGCGGCGGGCCGCCGACCTCACCGACCGTGCCCTGCCCGCCGACGCCCGCGGCTACGCGACCGCCGCGACCGCCCTGGTCGAGGCCGACACCGGCCTGCTCGCCGCCGCACGAGGCCGCCTCTCGACCCCCGACGGGCATCCGGCGACCGCCTGGGTGGCGCGCGAGGCCGCCTGGCTCGACGGCCAACCCGACCGGGCCGCCCAGCCGTCCGACACCACCACGGCGGGCCTGCTCACCGGGCTGCGCCACATCACCGCCCGGTGGGCCGCCTACGACAGCGGAGCCACCGCCCGGGCGGCGTACGCGTCCGCGTTCGAGCTGGACGCGCCGGCGCCCCCGATCCCGGCCGGCCTGCCCACCGCGGCCCGCCGGACCCTCACCGCGTGGGCGACCGGCACCGGGTTCGCGGCCGCCGCCGACACCTGGGCGGGCGTCGCCCTGCGCGAACAGATCCGCTGCCTGATCGCCGCCGGCCTGCACGACACCGACCCGGAGCGGGCGGTCGCGGCCCTGCTGCGCGCCGAGCACCTCGCGGACACCGCCGGGCTGGTCGTGCTCGCCGGCCGGGCCCGCCGCGGCCTGCGCCGCCACCACGTGCACCGCGACACCCGCAGCCCACGCTCGGGCAGCCGGCTGACCCGCCGCGAGACCGACGTGCTGCGGCTCGTCGCGGCCGGCGAGCCGACCCGCCGCATCGCGGGCCAGCTCGGCATCTCGGCCGAGACCGTCGACACCCACATCCGGGCCGGCATGCGCAAGCTCGGCGCCCGCACCCGTACGGAGGCGGCGGCCCTGGCGCTGACCCAGATCGAAGCGTCCGCGACACACCCCGACCGCGAGGATGGCCGTTGACCCGACAGCCCGACGCCCCCCGCCACGTCGTCTCCTCCGGTGCCGACGCCGACACCGTCGTGCGCCGCCTCACCCGCGACGGCTGGACCGTCCGCGAGGGCTTCGCGCTGCCCGACCCGTCCTGGGACGTCACCCCGGCGCGGCTGGTGCTGCACGGCCGCATCACCGACCTGGAGAACCTGCAGCTGGCGGTCCTGGCGGCCGCGCGCGGCGCGGGCATCGTCGCGGTCTGCGACTCCGAGACGCCGGTGGGCCGGGCCCTGATCGACGACCTGAGCCGGCTCGGCACCGTCCAGCTCGGCCCGGGCGGCCAGCCGGCCCCGGCCGAACCCGGCGACATGGTCGCCGACCTGGTGCCGGAGCAGCGCGCCCTGCTGGACCGGCTGGCCGCCGGCGACACCATCGCGGCCGCCGCCGCGGCGGAGTTCCTGTCGCTGCGCACGGCCAACCGCCGCATCGCGGAGGCCCGCGCCATGTTCGGCGTCCGCACCACCCGCGAGGCGGTCCTGGCCTACCTGCGCCAGCGCCGCACCCCCGGCTGAGAAAGCCGTCGCGTTCACCAGGCAGGTTCGCCACACTGTGTCCGCGATGAGCAGCGATACCGACGGCTGGCACTACGCGAGCCCGGACACGGTGGCCGGGGCGTTGCAGCGTGGGCTCGGCCGCGGCGCGCACCGGGCCATGTCGGCTCCCGCCGCACCGGATCCGGTCACCGACTGCCTGCGGCGCGACTACCGCTGGGACTGGCAGGTCGACGAGCGCGACGTCTACCTCGCCCGGTTGGTCCGCGACCTGCGGATGCCGATCGCGCCGATCGTCGCCCGGCTGCACGACGCCCCGCCCGCCGACTCCGACGACGACAACGAGTTCGCGGTGGCCCTCGGGGTGCTCGAGGTTCTGGGCCGTGCCGGCGTCGACGGGGCGGTCGACGGAGTCCGCCGCTACATCCGCGACGGCGACCGGCGGATCGACGCGTTGGAGACCGTCTCCAGGACCTGGCCGGTGCCCTGGTGGGACGATCTGTATCCGGCGATCACCGGCCGGATCGGCGCCCTCACCGAATACGAGGCGCTGTGGCTCTCGCCGCCGTGGACCGTCTGGGCGGACCGTGATGAGCGCATCGCCGCCGCGGTGCGGTCCGCGAAGCGCCGACCGGGCCCGCAACGGCCGTTCGCCGAGGAGCCGACCGGGGCGCTGCTGTCCCTGCTGCGCCGGGCGGACCGTGCCGACGACTGGCGCCCCGCGCTACGGGAGCTGCGCCGGCGTCGACCCGAGCCCGGCCTGCTCGACCTCGTCGAGGACCTCGCCGGCGACAGGGCGGCGGGACCGCTGAACGGCGTCGTCGACTCGCTCGGTGCGCTCGCCGTCCCCGCCGCCCGCCGCTGGATCAGGACGGCCGAGCACCCGCTGGCCTGGGCGGGCCTGCGGCTGCTGGCCGCACACGGCGACGTCACGGACGCCCCGGCCCTGGTCGCCGGCCTGGACTGGCTGGACGCCCGGCCCGGTGACCGGTGTGGTTACGGCCACCTGGCCTGCGGGCTGGCCCGGATCGGCGGGCCCGCGGCAGCCGCGGCGTTACCCCCGCCTGCACCGCCTGTGGTTCAGCCCGCACTCGTTCGAACGCGCCGCCTGCCTGCGGGCGGTGGTCACGCTCGACCCGGCGAACGCGCAGCGCAAACTCGCCGAGGGGTTGATGGACTGCGAGGCCGACGTACGGCTGCTGGCCGTGCAACGGGCACCGCGCAACGACCTGGTCGGCGAGCGGCTGCGATACCTGCGCGACGACCCCATCGAGGCGGCCGAGGTCCGCGCGGCCGCCGCGGACCGCCTCGGTGCGGACGCGGCCCCGTGACGGGCCGGTCCCTCATCGCGACAACAGCGCCAGGCCGGCGCAGTACAGCAGGACCGTGACCCACCAGGAGGTTAAGGCGGCGACCGTGCCGGCCAGGGCCGGCAGTCGCCACGCGCGCATCAGGTAGGCGCGCAACGGCAGGGCGACCACCAGGCTGACCGCCAGGAACACCATGGTGATCCGAAGTACCTGTGCGGCGTCGGGCACCGCCGTGAGGCAGTTGTTCGCGGCGGTGCACGAACTCTCCCGGCCCTCGTACCCGGCGGAGGACGAGTCGCCGACGGCGAACACGGCGGTAGGGATCACCAGAGCGGCGCCGTACCAGCCGGCCAGGGTGAGGTAGCTGCGCCGCCTCCCGGAATCCCCACTCTGGATCATGGCGGCAGGGTAGTCGCACCGCGCGACCCGAACGGCCGGCGCTCCAAAAGGGTCGAGCCGTGACCGTCCTCCCGCCTGGCCATGCCGGCGGCTGACGATGCTGCGGCTGTTCAATGTGTCGATCGGCCGTTTAAGGTGCTCTGCGATGAAGGTACTGATCTCTGCCGACATGGAGGGGATCTCGGGGATCGTGCATCCCACCGAGACCAACCCCGGCGGCTACGACTACGAACGCGGCCGGGCCCGGATGACCGCCGAGGTCAACGCTGCCGTCGCCGGCGTCCTGGAGGCCGTGCCGGCCGCCGAGGTGCTGGTCGCCGACGCGCACGGGCCGTTCCGCAACCTGCTGCCCGAGGAGCTCGACCGCCGCGCCCGGCTGGTGCGTGGCAGGCCGCGGCCGCTGGGCATGCTCGCGGGCCTCGACGACGACACCGACGCGGTGCTGTTCGTCGGCTACCACGCCCGGGCCGGCGGCGGACCGGCCGTGCTCGCGCACACCATCGGCGACGGGGTGCTCGACGTGCGTTTCGGCGGCCGGTCGATGGGCGAGATCGGGCTGAACGCGGCGATGGCCGGCTTCCACGGCGCACCGGTCGTGCTGATCACCGGCGACGACGCCGCCTGCACCGAACTGCGGGAACTCGTGCCGGCGGCGCTGACCGTCGCCGTCAAGCAGGCCCTCGGCCAGGCCGCCACGATCGCGCTGCACCCCGACGAGGCCCGCGACCAGGTGCACCGGGCCGCCGCCAAGGCGGTGCGCCGCCACGACCAGGTGCCGCTGGTGACCCTGCCCGGGCCGATCAAGGTCGAGGTCGACCTGTACGGGCCGTTCACCGTCGACGTGGCCGTGCTGATACCCGGCGTGACCCGCGCACCGGGCGCCCGCACGGTCGCGTTCACCGCCGCGGACGTCGCCGAGGCCTACCGGCTGGTGCAGCTGCTGGCACAGCTAGCCCTCATCAAGCCCGGCTGAGCGGCGCTTGCGGACCCGGGACATCTCCACCGGCCGGGTCCGGTCCACGTAACGCGGCAGCTGCGGCTCGTCCACGCGCAGCGGCTCGAGTGTGCGGGCGATGCCCTCGACGATCCGGTCGGTCGCCCGCATCGCCTGCGCCCCGGATGTGCCGCTGAGCCCCGACAGATCCACCGGCTCCCCGAAGCGCACGTGCACCACCGGCCGGTGCCGGATCGCCCGCAGCACGGAACCGACGATCCCGACCGGCGCCGCGTAGGGCAGCACCTGGTGGGTGTTCCACTGTGCCACCGGGATCACCGGCGCACCGGACATCGCCGCCATCCGCGCCACGCCGGTCTTGCCCCGCTCCGGCCACATCCACGGGTCCAGCCCGATCCGGCCCTCCGGGTAGACCAGCACCACCGAGCCGGCCCGCAGCGCGGCCGCCGCGTCCGGCAGCGCCTGGGTGACCTGCGTGGTGTGCCGGTCCACCCGCAGGTGCCCGGCCGCCCGCATCGCCCACCCGGCGACCGGCGCGTCGAACAACCCGCCCGTGGCCATGAACCGCGGCGCGATGCCGGCGATGCTGCAGGCAGCGGTCATCACGACCGGATCGACGGGGCTGACGTGGTTGGCCGCGAGGATCAGCGGGCCGTGCCGCAGAGCGTCCGGCACCTCCCCGGACACCCGCAGCCGGCAGATGACGGGCACCAGCACCCGGGAGAACCGGAGCATCGCCCGCCACACCCAGGGCACCCGCCAAGACGCGTCCATCAGTGCGCCATGATCGCACGCCGGGCTCAGCCCGCGTCGCGTAACTCCGCCAGCCGGGCCTCGATCTCCGCCAGCTCCGCCCGCAGCCGCTCGGCCTGCTGCTCGGCCTCGGCCCGCTCGGCGGAGACGATCTGCTCGACGGCCTCCTGCACCCCGGGCACATCGACGAACTGCACCATCTTCATCGCCTCGGACGGCTTGATCACATAGGGCTTCGCCAGCGCCTTCGCACCCTGGTTGGCGGCGATCGTCCACTCGCCGTCGGTGTAGGCCAGCGTCACGGTCAGGCCCGGCGGCGGCTTCGGTTTGGCCGCCCGGGCCGGCGCCTTGCGCGGCGCCGGAGCCGGCGCCGGAGGTGCCTCGGCGGGCGGCGGGGGAGCCGGCAGCGGCTTGTCGATGACGAACTCCGGCTCGGGCCGGGCCTGCTCCGGAACCGCGGCGACGGCCTTCTTCACCGGGCCCTTCGGCGCCACCTGCAGGTCGCCGGGGGAGAAGGGCAGCTCGTCGCGGCCGAACCGCACCACCACCCACTCGTCGGACTCGGCCGGGTCGGTGAGCGTCACCACCTGGCCGACCTGCCCGGCGATCTGCCCCGCGGACTCGGTGAACATGACCCGGGGCCGCCGACCGGCCGCGAGCCCGTCCCGGATCGCCTGCAACTCGTCCGTGCTGAGCCCTCGCGCACCGGTGCGTGCCGCCGTAGCCATGGTCTTCCCTTCGTCGTTACCGCACACGGCGTCACTCGAACGCGTGTTTCAATGCCGTAGTTCTACCAGTACCCACCGACAACGAGGTCACACGAGGCCCCTCGACAGGGTGAACCGCAGCGTGCCACCCGGGCCCGGCCGGACGGAAGCGGCACGCGGGTGTGTCCCTCAGCCGGGAGACGCGCCGATCCGCACCCGCCGACTGTCGTCGTCGGACAGAAACGCCGCCAGCGCCTCGCCCTGTTCGGCCACGGCGGTGCGCTCGGCCCGCGAGAAGTCGCGCAGCGGCGCGACGGTCACGGTGCCCTCCTCGACGTTCCAGGTCGCGGCGACCCGGCCGTCGACCAGCACGACGCGGGCGCCGGCGACCGAGAGACCCCGGTGGGCGGTGTCGACGATCCGGCTGCGGTCGTCGTAGCCGAGCAGCGCGTTGTCGAACGCCGGCAGGAACCGCACCGGGGCGGGCGTGTCCGGGTCGGGCCGCGGCGCGCCGGGCAAATCCAGCAGTTCGCGGCCCCGCTCGTCGCGGAAGGCGACCAGCTCCCCGCGTACCGCGGCCACCGCCGCGGGCAGCCCGGCGAGGCCGCACCAGGCGCGCACGTCGGCCGTCGCGGCGGGGCCGAACGCGGCCAGGTAGCGCCGCACCAGCGCCTCGCCGACCGGATCGGAGCCGTCCGGCGCCGGCGGGTCGATCTCGCGGCCCAGCCAGGCGGAGACCGGGAGATAGCGCACCCCCGCCTTGGTGCGCCACAGCCCGCGCGGCGGCAGCTGCACCGCCGGGACCAGGGCGCCGATCAGTACCTCGCCCAGCGCCCGTGTCCCCGGCGCCGGCCACCGCCCGGCCAGGGCCCGCGCGAGCTCGGACATCGAGCGGGGCTCGCCGTCGGCCAGCACCGCCCGGCCCGCCGCCGCGACCTCGTCGAGGTCCACGCCGTCGAGCTCGCGGCGGTAGACGCCGAGCACCCGCTGGCGCAGCATGAGCCCGTGCCGGGACCGCCAGGCCACGGTGTCGTCGGCGGTGAGCAGGTGGACGGTGCGCCGCATCAGGTGGATCCGGACCACGCCCCGCCCGACCAGCAGGTCCGAGAGCACGGCCGGGTCGAACCCGCGCAGCCGCGACCAGAGCCCGACGAACGGCTCCTGCGGCTCCTGCGCCTGCAGGCCGCACAGGTGCGCTACGGCGTCGAGGACCGGCAGGTCGGCGCGGTCGAGAAGCAACTGCCGGGCGAGCGTCGCGCGGTTGAGCGCCCGCGTACCGAGGACGGTCATCGGCTCATCGTTCCCTTCGGTCGACACCCAGGAGACAACAGTCGCAGGCCGAGCGGCCAGGAGGTGACCGCTTCCCGGCGCGGCACTTGACCCTGACCCTTGGGCAGGCTCCACCGTGGTCCGTGCCGGTCGCCGTGACCGGCACGGGAACGATCTCGACGTGAAGCTGTTGACCATCGGGGCGTTCGCCCGGGCGGCCCGGCTGACGCCGAAGGCGTTACGCCTGTACGACGAGCCGGGGCTGCTGCAACCGGCCGCCGTCGATCCCGATGCCGGCTACCGGCTCTACGACCCGGACCAGAGGAAGGGACGACGGAAATGCGCATGCGCAGAATGCTGACGATCGGCGCGATGGCGGCGGTCGGGATCTCCGGGCTGGTCGTGGCACCCCTGACGTTCGCGGCACAGGCGCCCGCCGGCGCCTGCCCCGATGTGGAGATCGTCGGTGCCCGCGGCACCACCGAACGACCCGGCCTCGGCGTCGTGCTCGGGCCGCTGGCCCAGCAGCTGACCCGGGGTCTGGCACAGAGCGTACGGGCGACCGCCGTCGACTATCCCGCGTCGTTCAACTATCAGGCGAGCGTGCGCCAGGGTGTGTCCGCCCTGTCCGCGCAGCTGCGGCGCACGGCCGCGGCCTGCGCCCGGACCCGCTTCGTCCTGATGGGCTACTCGCAGGGTGCGGACGTCATGGGCGACGCCCTCGCTGGCGGCCGTGCCGCGCAGCCCACGGTGCCCGCCGCACTGTCCGATCGGGTCGCGGCCGTACTGTTCTTCGGTGACCCGACCTTCACCGCGGGGGAGCCGTTCAACGTCACCGACGGCACCAGGTCGGGGATCCTCGCCCGCGGTGACGGCAGGCTGGACGCGTTCGCCGACCGCACCAGGTCCTTCTGCAACCGCAACGACCGGTTCTGCCAGGGCGGCACCAGCCTGGCGGCGCACCTGGACTATGCGAAGTTCTTCGGCGACGCGCTCGCCTTCACCCGGCGCGAGCTGGGCTGAACTGGCCGGGCCGACCTCCGCCCGGCCGGGGCCGCCGCCCGGCCGGACGGCCGTGATCAGCGGCGCGGGTGCCAGCCGAAGAGGCACAGGGCGAGCTGCGCGACCAGCACCAGCAGCAGGACCAGCGCCGCCAGCGCGGGCCGTGACGGCGCGGCCTTCGATGAGCAGCACCGCCCGCGCCGTCACGAGGACACCGCCGGGCCCGCGATCCGGTGGAAGACCTCCGTCAGCGATCCGGACCGGCACACCTCGGTGGTCGCGGCGCACAGCGCCAGCCGTCAGCCCTCCTGGTCCGGCTCGTTGAGCCGCCGCACCAGGCCCGGCCCCCGATGGACCGGCGCGTCACCGATGAGCTCCTCGCCGCGCAGCCGCGCCTCGGCCGCCTCCGCATCACGGCCCAGCATCCGCAGCACCGTGCAGCGGTGCAGCAACAGCTCACCCATGCGCACCCGCATGCCGAGCCGCTCATACTCCGCGATGCCCGCGTCGTACTCCGCCAGCGCCTGCGTCCAGCGCCCCTGCATGTCGGCGAGCTCACCCAGCGCACCGTGCGCACCGCCGATCCCGCCGCCGCTGCGCAACCGCTCGAAGACGGCCAGCATCGCCGTGAAGTCGCGCTCCGCCGCCTCGAACGCCCGCTCCTGCGCCGACAACCAGCCGCGTTCCTGCATGCAGTAGCCGAGCAACAGGTCATCGCCGAGGCGCTGCGCCGCCCCGAACGCCTCCGCGAACAACACCCGCGCCCGCGCCCGGTCGCCGCCGAGCTTGTGCGCCAGCCCCAGACCCAGCACCACCCACCCCCGCACCTCGCTCGGCCCGTCCGGCAGCAACTCCACCGCCCGGGCCAGCACCGGGGTACTCAGCTCCGGCTTCCAGAACGTGTTGTACAGCGTCCCCAGCGCCAGCCGCACCTCGATCTCGTCCTCGACCGCACCCAGCCCCGACAGCAGCTCCAGCGCCCGCAGCAGCGCCGACTCCGACTCGGCGAACCGGTCCTGCGCCCGCAGCGCGTCACCGACCCGCCACTTCGCCAGCGCGATCTCCCGCACGTTCGACCCGAGCCGCTCCGCGACCTCCAGCGCCCGCTCCGCCGCCGGCAACTCGAGATCGACAAGGCCCGCCATCCCGTACGAGTGCGAAACCCACCGCAACGCCCGTACCCGGAAACCCTCGTCACCGCACTCGACCGCCGCCGCCTCACCGGCCTGCCACAGCCGCAACCGGTACGAGTGGTCGGCCACGTCGGCCAGCAGCGGATGAACCGCCACCACCAGCCCCAACGCCGCCTCGGCCAGCCCCGCGCCCACCGCCGCGTGCAGCACGGCGATGACGTTCTCCCGCTCCTGCGCCAGCCACAGCCCGGGCCGCGCCCGCACGGTCAGCCACCGCACCTGACGCCGCAGACACTCCACCGCGTCCGCACCGGCCTGCTCCTGCGCGAACAACCGCAGCAGATCGTGCAGCCGGTACCGCTCCGGCGACGGCGACTCCACCAGGAACGCGTCCACCAGCCGCTCCAGCGCCTCCGCCACCACGTCCTCGTCCAGATCGCACCGGGCCGTCGCCGCGCCGAGCCCCAGCGACGTACCCGGATAACCACCGGAGCGCCGGAACACCACCTGCTCGACCGGCGTCAGCTCGTCGTAGACGGCCTGGAAGCTGGACCGCACCGCCCGGTCCGCCAGCCGCAGCTCGTCCAGGCGCCGCTCCTCGTCGACCAGCCGATCCGCCAACGCCGACGGCGACCACTGCGAACGCGCCTGCAGCCGCCCACCGGCGATCCGCACCGCCAGCGGCAACCCGCCGCACAAACCGACCACCCGCCGCGCCCCGTCCGGATCCGCCGCGACCCGGCCCCCGCCGGCGGTCACCGCCAGCAGCTCCAGTGCTGACCCCGGATCCAGAGCGCCCAGCGTCAGCACCGAGGCACCCAGCAGATCCGACAGCAGCCGCCGGCTCGTCACCACGACCAGGCTGTGCGCCCCGCCGGGCAGCAGATGCCGCACCTGCGCCGCATCACGCGCGTCGTCGAGCAGAACCAGCATCCGCCGGTCGGCCACCACCGACCGGAACCGTGCCGCCAGCTCCACCACGTCGCCGCGCAGCTCGTCGTCCGGGCGGCCCAGCACCCGCAGAAACCGCACCAGCACCGCCTCCGGCGGCACCGGATCCGCGGAGGCGCCCCGCAACGCGGCGTACAACTGCCCGTCGGGATGGTCGTCGCGCGCATCGTGGGCGACCCGCAACGCCAGCGCCGACTTGCCGGTACCCGGCGCCGCGGCGATCACCACCAGCCGCGCGCCGGCCGAGACGGCGGCCTCCACCGTCGCCAGCTCCCCGGCCCGCCCGATCACCACCGGAGCCGCCGGCAGCTCCGCCGGTCGCGGCACGACCGGCGGCGCGAGCGCGGACGGGGCACCGAGCCGCTGCTGCCACACCGCGAGACCGGCGCCGGCCACCGCGAGCAGGCCGACGACCGGCCAGGCCAGCCACGCGTACGGCTGCAGCCCGGCCGGCAGGACGCCACCGGTGGCGACGTTCACGGCCACCGCCAGCAACACCGAGAACAGCACCGACGTGACGATCAGCATCGGAACCGACCGGTGCCGCATCATGCCAGGAAACATACATGGTCATCACTGGCGACGCGGCCACCGTTCGATCACCACTATCGTGCACGCCATGCGGCCCGAGAGGATCACCCAGGCGCTCGGCCTGCCCGACCCCGTCGGCGAGCTGACGCCGCTGACCTACAGCAGCTCGCAGACCTGGACCCTGGAGACAACCGACGGCCGCGTCCTGCTCAAGCACCTGCCGCTGGACCGGCCGGCGGCGATGGCCTTCGAACGCAAGGCCCGGTCCGCCGCGATCGCCATGCCGACCCCGCTCGGCCACCCGGCACACGTCGACGGCATAGGCCTCACCCGCGCCTACGCCTGGATCGACGGCCGGCCGGTGGGGGAGAGCGACGACATCGCGGCCTGGCTGGGCGAGACCCTCGCGCGCCTGCACGCCATCGAACCCGCCGACCGGGCCGGACCCGACTGGTACCACCTGCACGACGAACGCTGGCACGACTGGCTGCACGCCGCCGAACGGCCCTGGACGCCGGCGCTGCGCGAGCACCTGCCGGACATCCTCGCCGCCACCGACTGGGTGGCCCGCGCCTTCGCCGATACGGCCGACCACGTGACGACCCACCGCGACATCGAGATCCACAACATCATGGTCACCGCAGCCGGCCCGGTACTGATCGACTGGGACAGCGCCGGCCCGGACAGCGCCGGCCTCGAAACCGCGCACGCGACCTATTCGCTCGCCACCCACCACAGGGCCGGACCCGACCGCGCCACGATCCGCTGCGTCCTCGACGCGTACACCGCCAACGGCGGCACCCGGCCCACCGGCACCGGCATCCTGGCCCGCAGGGCCGGAATCCGCCTCGGCCGCCTCGCCGAACGCCTGCGCATGTCGCTGGGCGAGGAGCCCGCCGGGCCCCGCGACCTCACCGGGATCGAAGCCCGCGCCGAGGCACAGATCCGCAGCATCCCGGCCTTCACCCGGGACCTCATCCGGTACGCCGACCTGTTCAGCTGAGCGGCATCCAGGATCCGGTCGCCCGCACCTGCAGCAGACCGGATCCGCCGAAGGGGACCGGCGTGCCCCTCCTCCCGAGGGGAGCCTATGGGCATTTGCCCGGACTATCGGCTTGTTCCCCTCGGCTGCCCGATCCGCCTGTCGAGCCAATAGCATGTGCCGGTGAGCGATCCCCGAAGCTCCAGGGCCGTCTATCCCGGAACATTCGACCCGTTCACCGACGGTCACCGGGATCTCGTCGACCGGGCGCGGCGCCTGTTCGAACACGTGACGGTGCTGGTCGCGGTCAACGATGAGAAGCGGCCCACCAGGACCGGCGCGGAACGCGCCCTGGACATCCGCGCCGTTCTCCCGGCGGACTGGGAGAACGTGACGGTCGCAGCCTGGAGCGGGCTGACCGCGGCCTACTGCCGGAAACACGGAGCCGGAGTGATCATCCGCGGCGTGCGGAACCCCGGCGACGCGGCGCGCGAGAATCAGCTGGCCGCCATGAACGAGACGCTGGGTGCCACGACCCTGTTCATGCCGGCCCGGCCCGAACTGGCGACGATCTCCTCGACCGCGGTCCGCGCGGCGAACGGCGGAGATTCACTCGAAAGTTGACCATGGAGGGTTGGTCGATAATTGACATTATGTCAAGTTGACGCCTCCGGGGCGGAGCCCGGCCCGCACGGCGGATAGCCGCGATCCAAGGACGCGGGCGCTCATCGGCGAGAAGAATCGGAACGTCAGCATCCAGCGGACGCGGGGGCGCCCGAACCCGGACGTGCCGAGGAGTTGCGCGATGAGCAACAAGACCCGTACAGATTCCGTCCCGGACCTCGATGGCGCCATCGACACCCTGGTGGGACACGGACTCAAGGCCCTCACGCACTACGAGGACTTCGATCAGGAACAGATCGACCACATCGTGGCCAAGGCCTCGGTCGCGGCGCTGCACCGGCACGCCGAACTGGCCCAACTCGCCATCGACGAGACCGGCCGCGGAATCTTCGAGGACAAGGCCGTCAAGAACATCTTCGCCTGCGAGCACGTCGCGAACAGCATGGCGAAGCTGCGCACGGTGGGCATCATCAGCCGCGACGAGATCAACGGCATCACCGAGATCGCCGACCCGGTCGGCGTCGTCGCCGGCATCACGCCGGTCACCAACCCCACCTCGACCGCGATCTTCAAGTGCCTGCTGGCCCTGAAGACCCGCAATCCGATCATCTTCGCGTTCCACCCCGCCGCGCAGCGGTGCAGCGTCGCCGCGGCCTCCGTCGTGCGCGACGCGGCCATCGCCGCCGGGGCGCCCGAACACTGCATCCAGTGGATCGAGGAGCCCTCGGTCGCGGCCACCACCGCCCTGATGCACCACCCCGGCGTCGCCACCATCCTGGCCACCGGCGGCAACAGCATGGTCCAGGCGGCGTACTCGGCCGGCAAGCCCGCGCTGGGCGTCGGCGCCGGCAACGTGCCGGCGTACATCGAGGCCGGGGCGAAGCTGGCCCGGGCCGTCAACGACATCGTGCTGTCCAAGTCCTTCGACAACGGCATGGTCTGCGCCTCCGAACAGGCCGCCATCATCGACGAGCAGGTGTACGAGGCCGCCCTCGACGAGTTCCGCACCCTGCACGCGTACCTGGTCTCCGGCGACGAGAAGCGCAAGCTGGAGGAGTTCATCTTCGGCGTGCCCGCGTACGGCACGAACTGCGGCGGCGCCAAGCTCAACGCCAAGGTCGTCGGCCAGACCGCGGCCTGGATCGCCGAGAAGGCCGGCTTCAACGTCCCCCCGGACACCTCCGTGCTGCTCGCCGAGGTCGCCGAGGTGGGCCCCAGCGAGCCGCTGACCCGCGAGAAGCTCTGCCCGGTGCTGGCCGTGCTGCGCTGCGGCTCGCGCGCCGAGGGGCTGCGCTACGCCGCCGAGATGGTCGAGTTCGACGGCCTGGGACACAGCGCGGTGATCCACACCGAGGACGAGCAGCTGGTCGAGGAGTTCGGCCAGCGGGTCAAGGCGGTCCGGGTGATCTGGAACTCGCCCTCCTCGCAGGGCGGCATCGGCGACATGTACAACGCGTTCCTGCCGTCGTTGACGCTGGGCTGCGGCAGCTACGGGCGCAACTCCGTGTCCAACAACGTGTCCGCGGTCAACCTGATCAACATCAAGCGGGTCGGCCGGCGCACCAACAACCTGCAGTGGTTCAAGGTGCCCTCGAAGATCTACTTCGAGCCGAACGCGATCCGCTACCTGGCCGACATGCCCGACGTCCGGCGCGTCACCGTGGTCACCGACGAGACGATGACCCGCCTCGGCTTCGTCGACCGCATCAACCAGGTGCTGCAACGCCGCCCGGAGGCGGTCTCGCTGCAGATCATCGACGACGTGGAACCCGAGCCGCGCATGACCACGGTCGACCGTGGCGCCGAGCTGATGCGCGACTTCCGGCCGGACACGATCATCGCGCTGGGCGGCGGGTCGGCGATGGACGCGGCCAAGGTGATGTGGCTGTGTTACGAGCATCCCGAGGTGGTCTTCGACGACATGCGGGAGAAGTTCTTCGACATCCGCAAGCGGGCGTTCGCGTTCCCCGCCCTGGGCGAGCGCGCCCGGCTGGTGTGCATCCCGACGACCTCCGGTACCGGCGCCGAGGTGACTCCGTTCGCGGTGATCACGGACCATCGCACCGGTAAGAAGTACCCGCTGGCCGACTATGCGCTGACCCCGACCGTGGCCATCGTCGACCCGGTGCTCACGGCGAGCCTGCCGCGGGTCATCGCCGCGGACAGCGGCTTCGACGCGCTGACCCACGCCATCGAGGCGTACGTGTCGGTCTATGCCAACGACTTCACCGACGGTCTGGCCCTGCATGCGATCCGGCTGATCTTCGCCAACATCGAGTCCTCGGTGAACGACGGCGACGCCGATGCCCGGGAGCGGATGCACAACGCCGGCACCATCGCCGGGATGGCGTTCGGCAGCGCGTTCCTGGGCATCGTGCACGCCATGTCACACACCCTCGGCGCGACCTTCCACATCGCGCACGGGCGTACGAACGCGGTGCTGCTGCCGCATGTCATCCGCTACAACGGGACCGTGCCGGCGAAGCTGACCGGTTGGCCCAAGTACGAGAGCTACCGGGCTCCGCAGCGTTTCGCCGAGATCGCCGCGATGCTCGGCCTGCCCGCCGGGTCGCCGTCCGAGGGTGTCGAATCGCTGGCCGGTGCGGTGGAGCGGCTGCGCGACGCGGTCGGCATCGAGGCGTCGTTCGCCGCGCTGGGCGTCGACAAGCAGGCCTTCATCGACGCGCTTCCGCAGCAGTCGATGAATGCGTACGAGGATCAGTGCGCACCGGCCAACCCGCGCATGCCGATGCTGGCGGACATGCAGCAGCTGATGCGGGCGGCGTATCACGGCACCGGTGCCGGCGAGGACCTGTAGCGCTATATAGGTGTTTCCTGCATAATATTCCTTATGCAGGACGAACAAGACATTCCGGTCAGCGCGCTGATCGAGGAGTTCCTCGGCGCCCGCGCCGTGCGCAAACCGTCCGAGCACACCCTCATGGCCTACCGCAGGGACCTCAACTCCATCCTCAAGGAGCTCGGCGAGAACGTCACTCTCGGTGACCTCTCCCCTAGGGCCCTGAGGTCGGCCTTCGCCGTCTTCGCGGCGGGCCGCGCACCCGCCTCGGTCTACCGGGCCTGGTCGAGCTGGAACTCCTTCTTCGGCTTCCTCGTCGTCGACGGCGTCGTGGCCGGCAACCCCATGCCCGCCGTGGGAAAGCCGAGGATCCCCACGCCCTCCCCCAAGCCTCTACGCGGCGAGGACACCCCGGAGCAGCTGCTGCGGGCGGTCAGCCAGAGCGACGAGCGCCAGCGCGATCCCTGGCCGGAACGCGACGTGGCGGTGGTCGCGCTGGCGCTGTGCGCGGGCCTGCGGCTGTCCGAGTTGCTGGCGCTGCGGACCGGTTCGCTGCTGGGCCGCCCGGGCGAGCGGCGCGTCGAGGTGGCGGGCAAGGGCGGCCGGCCGCGCGCGGTGCCGATCGAGCCGGAACTGGACGCCGTCGTCGACCGCTACCTGGAGAGCCGCCGGCTGCGGTTCGGGCGGGTGAGCCCGGCCGAACCGCTGTTCCTGGACCGCAAGGGCCGACCGCTGCAGCGCGGAGGCCTGCAGTACCTGGTGGAGTCCTGCTACCGCCGGGCCGGGATCACGGACCGGGTGCCGAGGGGCGCGCAGCTGCACGCGTTGCGGCACACCTTCGCGACCCGCCTGGCCGAGGACGGCGCGAACGCCTCGGAGATCATGCGGTTGCTCGGTCACGCGTCGCTGACTACGTCGCAGGGCTACATCGAGGTGACCGCGGCGCAGCAGCGCGCGGCGGTGCGGGCGAACCGCACCAACCGCGCGCTGGGTGACCTGGGCACCTGACCCCCGTCGCCACGTGCCGGGCCCTCGGTGTGCGTGCGGGTCAGGCGATGGTGAGCTTGACGTCGACGTTGCCGCGGGTCGCGTTCGAGTACGGGCAGACCTGGTGTGCCGTCTCGATCAGCGACCGGGCGGTGTCGTCGTCGAGGCCGGGCAGCTCGGCCTCGATGGCGACGGTGAGGCCGAAGCCGCCCTGGCCGTTGGAGCCGATGCCGACGTCGACGGTGATCGCGGTGTCGGTCAGGGTGATCTTCTTCTTGCCGGCGACGAGCTTGAGGGCGCTGTGGAAGCAGGCGGCGTAGCCGGCGGCGAAGAGCTGCTCGGGGTTGGTGAGCTGGCCGCCGGGGCCGCCCATCTCCTTGGGGACGGCGAGGTCGAGGTCGAGGACGCCGTCGCTGGAGCGGGTGTGGCCGCCGCGGCCGTCGCCGGTGGCGGTGGCGGATGCCGTGTAAACAGCCTGCATGGTGGTTCTCCCTAGTTGGCGGGGGTGGTTGCCGTGCCGCGGATGCGGCCGAGCAGGTGGTGCAGCTGGGTGAATTCGTCGACGCTGAGGTCGGTGGCGCAGGCGAGCCGTTCGGGCAGGTCCGCCACCCGGTCCCGCAGGGCGGTGCCCTGGTCGGTGGGGGTGATCCAGACGACGCGTTCGTCGTCGGTGCCGCGTTCGCGCCGGATGAGGCCCTGGGTTTCGAGGCGTTTGAGCAGTGGCGAGAGGGTGCCGCTGTCGAGGCACAGTGCGGCGCCGAGGTCGCGGACGGTGAGGCGGCCGCGGTGCCAGACGACGCGCATGGCGACGAACTGTGGGTAGGTGAGGCCGAGGGCGTCGAGGGCGGGCCGGTAGAGGCCGGTCATGGCCCGGGAGGCGGCGTAGAGCTCGAAGCAGATCATCTGTTCGAGTCCGGTGGTGTCGTCGGTGCCTGCCATGGCGGGAACGCTAGTGCACGATTAGTTTGTGCACAACCAATTGGGTCGAGAGGTGGCGTGCGACACGATCGCGCCTAGGATCCTCCGGTGATCCGTTTCGTGAAACTGCCGCCGGCCGCGCTGCGCGCGCTGATCGATTCCGACCTCGAAGCGGCGGGCGCCGCCGCGGGGCAGCCGCTGTCAGAGTTCATCCGGGACGAGAAGTGGCTGTGGGAGATCCGCAGCGAGCAGATCGCCCGGGATCCGGCGAGCGCGGAGTGGATCGCCCGGGTGGCGGTGGCCGAGCCCGGCTCGGTGGTGGTCGGGCACGCCGGCTTCCACGGCCCCCCGGACGCCGACGGGATGGTCGAGGTGGGCTACTCGGTGGATCCCGCGTACCGGCGGCGGGGTCACGCCAAGGCGATGCTGGCCGCGCTGATCGAGCGGGCGCGCACGGAACCGGGCGTACGGGTGGTCCGGGCGAGCATCAGCCCGGAGAACGCCGCCTCGCTGGCGACGATCGCCGGGTTCGGGTTCACGCAGGTCGGCGAGCAGTGGGACGAGCAGGACGGCCTGGAGCTGGTCTTCGAGCTCCCGGTCTAGCGCTTCGGCGGGTCGAGGTGCACGACCAGGGGCAGGTGGTCGGAGACGCCGACCGCCGGGGTGCGCACCTGCACGACCGGGCCGAGCGGCCCGGCGCCGCGCGGGTCGGCCAGGACGTGGTCGAGCTGGGCCCGCGCGTTGGTGCTCGGGTACGTGGGCCTGCGGGCCAGGGTGCGCCAGCCGGTGAAGGCGCGGATGGGCCCGGCGGGCAGGTTGAGGTCGCCGAGCAGGATGCGCGGCGCGGGCAGGCCGCGCAGCGCGCGCACGGCGGCGCGCAGCTGGCGCAGGTTCCAGCCCGGCACGAACGACAGGTGGGTGTTCGCGACCGTCATCGGCCCGGTGGGTGTGTCGACGACGGCGGCGATCATGACGCGGGGTTCGTCCTTGAGCAGGACCAGCCGCCCGCGTGGTCCGGGCGCCCAGACCGGGGAGCGCACGGGCGCCGCGGGCAGCTGGGTGATCTGCCAGCGCAGCACCGGCCAGCGGCTGACCAGGGCGATGCCGTAGAGCGGGTGGGCGTTGTCGTCGGTGGAGCGCCAGGGCTGCCAGGTCTCCCCCGGCGTGCCGACTACGGCGGCGGCGAAGCGGTGCACCTTCGCGCCGAGGGCCTCGGCCGCGATGGCGGTGAGGTCGAGCAGGCCGCTGCGGGGCTGAGCGCGGTCGACCTCCTGCAGGCCCAGGATGTCGGCGTCGAGGTCGGCGACCGCCGCGGCGACGCGTTCGGCGTGTACGTTGCCGTCGGAGAGTGACCTGCCGTGCAGCAGGTTGAAGGTGGCCAGTCGCACGGAATAAGACCCTAGCGGTGGATGAGGGGTGTCAGCTGTGTTCAAGGCGGTCTGCTGCGCGGCGACGGTGTTCGTGATCCTGGGCGTGCTGGGGATGTGGTTGCGCCGTAGCCGTGGTCGCGGCTGATCTTTGCCGGACAATGGTCGCCATGACCGACGACGATCTGATCGCCCGGCTCGAAGAGCACGAGCGGCGCCTCACCTTCACCCGGTTCGACAACGCGGACGCCTGGCATCTGGGCAGCCTGCTGGTGGACCTGGCGACCTCCCGGGACCTGCCGGTGGCCGTGGACATCCGCCGGGGAACCCAGCAGCTGTTCCATGCGGCGCTGCCGGGCAGCACGGCCGACAACGACGCCTGGGTCGCCCGCAAGGTGCGGGTGGTGGAGCGGTTCGCGGCGTCCTCGTACCTGGTGGGCCGGCGGCTGGCCGCCAAGGGTGTCGAGCTGGACGCGAAGTACGGGGTGGACCCCGCCGACTACGCCGCGCACGGCGGCGCCTTCCCGGTGCGGGTACGCGACGTGGGTGTCGTCGGGGTGGTGACCGTGTCGGGGCTCCCCCAGGGCGACGACCACGCCCTGGTGGTGGAGGCGATCGAGGCGTATCTCGATCTCTGAGCCGGGCGGGCGGCGACTATGCTGCCCGTCATGTTCGTGAATCCGGTTCGCCATATCACCATCGACGCGCATGACCCGTTCGCGCTGGCCACGTTCTGGGCCGAGGTCACCGGCTACGCGGTGGACGAGGAGTCCGAGAAGGACGACGACGAGGTGTTGATCGCCGCAACCGAGCCGGCCGCGCCCGGCATCCTGTTCATCCGGGTCCCGGACGAGAAGTCGGTGAAGAACCGGGTCCACCTGGACATCCAGCCCGCGACCGGCACCCGCGACGAGGCCGTCGACCGGCTGCTCGCGGCCGGCGCGACCGTGTACGAGGACCACCGCAAGCCCGGCGGCCTGGGCTGGGTCACCATGCGCGACCCCGAGGGCAACGAGTTCTGCGTCGAGCGCAGCGCCGGCGAGCGGGGCCTGCCCACGGCGTGAGGTCCCTGCGGGACGCGGGGCACGCCGCGTCCCGCAGCGCCGGCGGGCCGCTCAGTGCTCCAGCGACGCGCCGTTGACGGTGAGCGCGACGTTGATGTTGCCGCGGGTGGCCTTGGAGTAGGGGCAGATCTGGTGCGCGGCCTTGACCAGGCCGGCCGCCTGCTGCGCGTCCGGGATGGACGGCAGCGTGATGTCGAGCTCGACGGCGAGCTTGAGCTGCCCGCCCTCCTCCGGTACGAGCGAGACCTTCGAGTCGATGGTCGCGTCGTCGGCGTTGAGTGACATCTTCGGGCCGATCAGCGTGAGGGCGCTGCCGAAACAGGCGGCGTAGCCGACCGCGAACAGCTCCTCCGGGTTGGTGCCGCCGCCGGCGCCGCCGAGCTCCTTGGGCAGCCGGACGTCCAGGTCGAGCTCGCCGCTTGCCGTGCGCCCGTGACCGTTGGCGCGGCCGCCGGCGACGTGTGCCTCGGCGGTGTACGCGGGCTTTGTCATGTGTTTCCCCTCGATCGATCTCTTGTCCCATGTACGAAAGTCGATGCTATCGGTCGAATAAGTCGTAACAAGTGTCAGGAAATTGCGCGAGGGTTCGGCGCTCCGGCCGCGTAAAGCAATTGGGTGCGACCGCGAAATCCCTGGTCATGACATTTCTGGGACGCGTGAGGGTTCTGGGCCGCAGGACTCGTAATGGTAGTGCGAATCACCGTTGTCACTCCGTTTACATTGTCTGGAGAAGTCATGGCGGGTGCACGAACCGGATCACGCAGAAAACTGACCGCACGCCTCTCGATCGTCGTCCTGACCGCCGCGCTCGCCGGATTCGCGGGCAGCCGCCCGGCCGCCGCGACCGTCGACTGGGCCTCCAGTGTCACCGCCTCCGACGGCACCGTCTTCACCGTCACCAACCACCTCACCCCCGCCGCGTTCGGGCCCGGCCGCGAATGGCTGCTGGCCTGGGCCGGGCCCGCCGACCCGACCTCACCCGACTTCATGGCCGTCATCGACGCGACGAAGAACTCCCCCACCTACGGCGAGGTCGTCAACACCCTCACCGTCGGCCCCGGCCTGGGCAGCGAGCCGCACCACATGCAGTACGTCTGGCACAAGGGCGACTCGATCTTCGCGGGCGGGCTGCTCTCCGACACCACGCTGGTGCTCGACTCGAGCCGGCTGCCGGCGCTGAGCCTGCGCGGCGTCAACATCGCCAGTGACACCCCCTGCGGCTCGGCGCCCGACGCGTACTGGACGTTGAAGGACGGCAGCGCCTACGCGACGTACATGGGCGGGCCGAACGTCGCCGGGCCGTGCACGTACACCAACGGCGAGGTCCGCGTCGGCAACGGCTTCGCCGGCTCACCCGGCGAGATCGTGCACATCGGCGCCGACGGCCGCACCCTGGCCGAGATCCCCGCCGCGAGCGCCGCGAGCGAGGACCCGCAGCAGTGCGGCAGCGTGCCGCAGCTGGCCGTCGCGACCTGCGCCAACCCGCACGGCATCGCCGTACGCGAGGACCTGAACCGGATCGTCGCCAGCGACTTCCTCGAACCGCGCGACTTCCTGTCCCCGCAGGCCGCGCCCGAGGAGCGCCTCACCCGCAACACCGTGCGGACCTTCGACATCTCCGACCGGTCCAACGTGAAGCTCGCCTCCATCGGCACCCTGCCGATCGGCCCCCGCGCGGCGCTGGAGAACGACCCGTTCTGGGACGAGAGCCGGGTCGTGATGGAGACCGCCACCACCCACCTGCCGCACAACAAGGGCGCCTTCGCCGCCACCATGAACGGCGGCGCGGTGCACTACACGCCCGACATCACCGCCGCGAACCCGAAGTGGCGCGAGGTGTACGACGACACCGCCGCGTACCGCACGTTCCAGCCGGACCGCTCCGTGCGCGGCGGCGGCGACAACGCCAGCTGGATCTTCGTCAGCCCCGACGACAGGTTCCTGTTCCACGCCGTCATGGGCCAGTCCGTGCCGTACGGCGCGCCGCTGGACCGGACCACCGGCATGGTCTACGTCCTCGACATCCGCAAGATGCTCGCCGCCGGCACGAAGTACAAGTGCAGCATCGACAAGCTCAGCGAGGTGTTCCACGGCGGCGCCGAGCGTGACTGCCCGTCGCTTGTCGACGTCCTGCCGATCCGCGACGTCACCTCCGGCGGCCCGCACTGGGGCACGATCGACAACTTCGACCGGCGCGCCGACGGCACGTACCGGGAGACGAAGACCGCCGAGCGGATGGCGATCGCCAACTACTTCCTCGCCAACTCCTTCGGCGGCGACGGCGATCACCGGGTCTGCATGGTCACGGTGGGCCGCGGCGGGCACCTCGACGTCGACAACACCTTCCGCGACGAGCACACCGGCCAGCCGTGCGTCAGCTTCAACCGGGCGGACTGGCCGCACGGTACGCACGGCGACAGCCGGCCGCACGGCGTCCTGTTCGCGGTCAGCGACCGGCCGCTGCGTCGATGACCTCCACCCTGCAGGTGCTCGCCGACGTGGCGCACAGCCTCGCCGGCGAGCACCCCGGGCCCGACCCGCAGCTCCGGCCCGCCGCCACGTTCGGCCGGTTGCTGTTCCTCGGCGCCGGCGCCGCCACCGCGGGCCTGGCGCTGCTGCGCCCGCTGACCCCTCGCCCACGGCGGTACGCGGCCCGCGCGGTCGCCGCGCTGGCGGTCGCCGCCGGGCTGGCCACCATCCAGCTCGACGGCGCACCGGTGCTGCCGGTCCTGGCCACCGTGGCCGCGCTGCTGGCCGCGCACCTGAGCCTGGGCCGGCCCCGGCTCGCCCTCGCGGCGGGTGCCGTCGCCGCGGCGCTGCTCGCCGCCCGTACGACGGGCGACGCCGGAGTCGCCGGCGCCGTGCAGGTGCTCGCCGCCGCCGTCTGGCTCGGCGCCGCCGCGGCGGTCCGGCAGGCGGGCACCGCCGAGCGGGGCGCGCTGGCCGCCCGGCTCGCGCCGTGGCTGCTGCCGCCGGCGGCCGCCGCGGCCGCCGGCGGCGTCCAGCTGGGGCCGACCGCGTTCGGCCTGATCCTGATCGGCGAGGCCACCGTGGCGGTCGTGGTCGCGGCGTGCTGGCGCAGCACCGCCCGGCTCGGCGCCGCCGCGGTCGCCGCGCTGGCCGTGGCCGTCGGCGGCGGGACCGCGGCCGCGGCCATGCCGCCCGCGCCGGCGCCGCCCGCCGCCGGCGCGGTGGCCGGCGGCCCGCTGCTCACCCAGGTCGTGCTCACCGGGCGGCGCACCCCCGTCCTGGTCGTGCCGCAGCGGCCCGGCTGGAACCTCGTGCACGTCGGCGCGGAGCGGGCCGCCGTCGGCACCGACCGCGACGACCTCACCGCCGCGACCGCCCGCCCGGGCGCCACGCAGGGCTGGGCCCGGATCCGGCTGCCCGCCGGCCGCAGCCGGCTGTGGGTCACCGCCGGCGGCGACACCGCCGCGGTCGAGGTCGACACGACCGAGGGCGCCGGGCTTGCCGCCCTGGACGGCCCGGACGGCCCGGAATGCGCCGGCGCCGCCCTGGGCGCCCTGACCGGGGGTGCCACCACGCCCCTGACCGGCTGCCCCGCCGACCGGTTGAGCGACGAGGACGCCTCCGCGCTGCGGGCGACGGTGCGGTTCCTCGCCGGGCGCGGCGTCCGCGGCGTGGCGCTGAGCGGCGACGCGTCGCCGCGCGGCACCGCGGCGGCCGGCGAGGTCACCGCCGAGGCGACCCGCGCCGGCCTGGCCGTCGAACGGCCCGGAACCGGACGGGTACCACTGATCATCGTCTCCGGCTGGGCCGCCGCCGACCCGCTGCTGCGCGACGTCGGCGTCGGGCGTACCCCCGCCGAGGGCACCTACCTGGCGCCGTGGCTGCTCACCACCACCCTGCTCGACCACCCCGCCGGGCAGGTGCTGCCGCTGCGCTACGGACCCCGCGACCTCAACGCCGTGCGGTACGCCGCCGAACTCGGCGACCGCTTCCCCGGCGAGCCCGCCTCGGCCGCCGGCTACGCGAGCTGGCTCGCCGCCCGCCGCCTCACCGCCCGCGGCCCGCTGCGGCTGTACGCGGCCTCCCGGGTCTTCCTGCCCGGCGCACACGGGCCCGACCCCGCCGCCTCCGCACCCGCGCACGCCGCCCACGCGGCGGCGAGCTGGTTCCCCGGCGGCACGGTGGTCGCGGTCACCGGACCCATCACCGAACCCACCGCCTGATCGAGCCGACCATCTGAGAGGACTCGCCATGCCGTACGACGCAGCCGTCCCGCCGGCCGCCACCGGGCCCAGCCCGCCGCCGCACCGCAGCACGGCACCGGCCCCCGTCGTCCGCGGCGAAGGCCAGTGGGGATTCGGCCACCGCGAGCCCCTCAACGACAACGAGCAGATCAAGAAGGACGACGACGCGCTCAACGTCCGGGCCCGGATCGAGACCGTCTACGCCCGCCGCGGCTTCGCCGCCATCGACCCCGACGACCTACGCGGCCGGTTCCGCTGGTGGGGCCTCTACACCCAGCGCAGACCCGGCATCGACGGCGGCCGCACCGCCGTGCTGCAACCGCACGAACTCGACGACGAGTACTTCATGCTGCGCATCCGCGTCGACGGCGGACAGCTCGACCTCGACCAGCTGCGCACCATCGCCGACGTCTCGACCCGCTACGCCCGCGACACCGCGGACCTCACCGACCGGCAGAACGTCCAGCTGCACTGGATCCGCGTCGAGGACATGCCGGCGATCTGGCGGGCCCTCGAGTCCGTCGGGCTGTCCACCACCGAGGCCTGCGGCGACTGCCCGAGGGTCATCCTCGGCAGCCCCGTCGCCGGGATAAGCGCCGACGAGACCGTCGACGCCACACCCGCCGTCCGCGAGATCGTCCGCCGCTACGTCGGCGACCCGGCCCTGTCCAACCTGCCCCGCAAGTTCAAGTCGGTGATCTCCTGGCTGCCGGACGTGCCGTACGAGACCAACGACATCGCGTTCCTCGGCGCGAACCACCCGCGGCTGGGCCCCGGCTTCGACCTGCGGGTCGGCGGCGGGCTGTCCACCAACCCGATGCTCGCGCGGCGCCTCGGCGTCTGGGTGCCGCTCGACCGGGTACCGGACGTGTGGGCCGGCATCGCCTACCTGTTCCGCGACTACGGCTACCGGCGGCTGCGCAGCCGGGCCCGGCTCAAGTTCCTCGTCGCCGACTGGGGCACCGAACGCTTCCGGGAGGTGCTGGAGAAGGAGTACCTCGGCGAACCCCTCGCCGACGGGCCGGCGCCGCCGCTGCCGGACGAGCCGCTGTTGCACATCGGCGCGCACCGGCAGCGGGACGGGCGCTGCTACGTCGGGGTCGCGCCCGTGGTCGGCCGGGTCTCCGGTACCCGGCTGCGCGAGCTCGCCGCCGTGATGCGCGAGCACGGCAGCGGGCGGGTGCGGCTCACGCCGTACCAGAAGCTGCTGGTCCTGGATGTCGCGCCGGAGCGGGTCGAGTCGCTGATCTCGGCGCTGCGCCAGATCGAGCTCGAGGCCCGGCCGTCGTCGTGGCGGCGCGACACGATGTCCTGCACCGGCATCGAGTACTGCAAGCTCGCCATCGTCGAGACCAAGGGCCTGGCCGCGTCGCTGGTCACCGAGTTGGAGAAGCGGCTGACCGGGCTGCCGGCCGAGCTCACCGTGAACGTCAACGGCTGCCCGAACGCGTGCGCCCGCACCCAGGTCGCCGACATCGGACTCAAGGGTCAGCTCATGCGCGACGGCGACGGCCGGATGGTCGACGGATTCCAGGTACACCTCGGCGGCGGGCTGGCCCTCGCGGCCGGGCAGACCGCCGGCTTCGGCCGCAAGGTCCGGGGCCTCAAGGTCACCGCCGCGGACCTGCCCGACTTCGTGGAGACCCTGGCCCGGCGGTACGTGGCCGGGCGCAGCGGCGAGCGGGAGACGTTCGCCCAGTGGGTGGCCCGCGCCGACGACAAGGAGCTGACGACATGACCACCGTCGGCGACCCGGTGGCCCTCGCCGAGCGGGCGGGCCGCGACCTGGAGGACGCCACCGCCGAGGAGATACTCGCCTGGGCGGCACGCACGTTCGGTGCGCGCTTCTGCGTCACGAGCTCCTTCGCCGACACCGTGCTGGTGCACCTGGCGTCGCGGATCGTGCCCGGCGTCGACGTCGTCTTCCTCGACACCGGGCTGCACTTCTCCGAGACCCTGGCGGTGCGCGACACCGTCGCGGCGACGATGCCGGTACGGGTGCGCTCGATCCGGCCCGCGCTGACCGTCGCGCAGCAGGACGAACGGCACGGCCCGCGCCTGTACGCCCGGGACCCGGACCTCTGCTGCGACCTGCGCAAGGTCCGCCCGCTGGAGGAGACCTTCGCCGGCTACGACGCGTGGGCCGCCGGGCTGCGCCGCGACGAGTCACCGAGCCGGGCCGGCACCCGGGTCGTGCACTACGAGCACAGCCGCCGCAAGGTCAAGATCAATCCGATCGCGCGGTGGACCCAGGCGCAGGTCGACGCGTACACGGCGAAGTGGCGGCTGCCGGTCAACCCGCTGCTGCACGCCGGATACGCGTCCATCGGCTGCGCACCCTGCACCCGTGCGGTCGCGCCCGGCGAGGATCCGCGGGCCGGGCGCTGGGCCATGTTCGACAAGAGTGAATGCGGACTGCACGACCGACTCTAGGGAGACGACACATGCGGGCAGCGGTCGCAGAGGCGATCCACGAACCGGTCCGGGTACGCGACGACGTCACGCTCATCGAACCCGGGCCGCACGAGGTCCGGGTACGGCTGCACGCGTCCGGCATCTGCCGCTCCGACCTGTCCACCATCGACGGCGTCCTCGCCCAGCCGATGCCGGTGGTGCTCGGCCACGAGGGCGCCGGCGAGATCGTCGCCGTCGGCTCCCAGGTGGCCGCGGCGCAGGTCGGCGACCGGGTGGTGCTGGCCTGGATCGCGCCGTGCGGCGCCTGCCGGCACTGCCTGCGCGGCGAGGCGCACCTGTGCACCGTGCACGTCAAGGCCGGCTGGGCGCGGCCCCGGTTCCGGCTCGGCGACACCCCCGCGTTCGGGATGGCCGGCTGCGGCACCTGGGCACAGGAGACGGTGGTGCCCGAGGCCGCGGCGATCGAGGTCGGCGCCGACGTGCCGTACGAGATCGCGGCGCTACTCGGCTGCGGCGTCACCACCGGCGTCGGCGCGGTCGTCAACACCGCCGGGGTCCGCCCGGGCGAATCGGTGCTGATCGTCGGCTGCGGCGGGGTCGGGCTGAGCGCGATACAGGGCGCCCGGCTCGCCGGCGCCGGCCTCATCGTCGCCGTCGACCCGGTACCCGCCAAGCACGGGCTGGCCCGGAACTTCGGCGCGACCGCGGCCTGCGCCCCGGCGGACGTCGGCGCCACGCTGAAGAGCCTGGGGCTGGGCCGCGGCGCCGACCACGGCTTCGACGTGGTCGGCCGGCCCGAGACGATCCGCGCGGCCTGGGACGGCACCCGCCGCGGCGGGACCGTGGTCGTCGTCGGCGCCGGCGGCGCCGCACGCGACGTGTGCTTCAGCGCCTCGGAGCTGCTCTTCGACGGCAAGCGACTGCTGGGCGCGCTGTACGGCTCGGCGGACGTGCGCCGCGACTTCGCGACGCTGATCGGGCTGTGGCGCGCCGGGCGACTGGATCTGGCGGCGATGGTGTCGTCGACGATCGCGCTCGACGAGGTGGACGAGGGCCTGCGCCGCCTGCGGGCCGGCGACGCCGTCCGGCACCTGGTGACCTTCGGCTGAGCGGAGGCGGCCGCGCCGGCGCGTGCCCGCGGAACGAAGCATCCGGTCGGTTCCCCACCCCGCCAGGTGGGGAACCGACCGGGCCTCAGGGCGTCAGCAGGGCGGTCTCCAACAGCTCGGCGACCTCCCGCGCGGACGCGTGCTCCAGGTCCGCGACCGCGTCGGCGACGCTCTTGGCACCGCCGGTGGACAGGAACTTCTCCCGGACCAGCTCGGCGTGCCGGGCCCGGGTGTCCGGGCCGACCGCCCCGATCGGGATGTCGAGCCGGCGCTCCCGGGTGCTGCCGTCGGCCAGGGTCACCACCACCCGGGCGCCGGTGACCTTGCTCGCCTGGGTGAAGTCCACGCTCGGCGGCGGGATCTCACCGACGAGCTCCACCAGGCCGGGGCCGCCGAACTCGGTCAGCCAGGTCGCCGCCCGTGGCCCCGCCTGGCGCAGGGCCTCGCCGAACGGCACCTCGCACAGGAACGAGTCGCGGGTCATGCCGCGGTCCTCGGTCAGCCGGATCTTCGCCGCGAGCTCCCACCGGCGCGGTTCGTGCACCCGCGGCGCGGCGAAGTCGGCCGGGGTGAGCTCGCCGTTGAGCAGCGTCGTCGCCACCGTGTAGGGCGTGGAGAACACCAGCGCGCTGACCGGCGAGTCCGGTCCGTCCACGTAGGGCGCGGTCTGCCGGTCCACCACCACCGTGTACAGCGAGGCGTGCACGAGCACGTCGGTGATGCCGGCGATCTCGCGCTCCCCCAGCTCGCGGTGCAGCTCGATCGCGCAGTCGACCGCGCTGTCGATGCCCGGCCCGCCGGGATGCATCTTGAACGAGAGCGTCTCGGTGTGCCACCGCTCGCCCAGCCCCAGGGTCACCGCCTCGGGCAGCGGCACGGTCGAGAACCGGGACAGGAATCCCTGCGGGTGCTCCAGGATGTCGGGCGCGCCGGCCAGCCCGGCCAGGGCCGCATCGCAGGCGTCGAGGCCGGCCCGGACCGGAGTGAAGGCGCTGAGCACCTTCGCGTCGCTGTTGAGGAAGCCCGGCGCGAGCATCCGCGGCGGGATGCCGAAGGCCATGCCGAACGCGGCCACCCAGCGGTCCGCGGGCCTGTTCTCGCTGCGCAGCCGGCCGCTGACCGCGCCGGTGACGTGCGTGTGCGTGGCGCTCTGCCCGCGGAACGGGCCCAGCGTGGCGGCCGCGGTGACCCGCGACGCGCACTCGTTCGCCGTGATCATCGAGGTGAGCAGGCCCCGGCCGTCGAGGCCCAGGGCGTGCGCGTAGGCGATCGGGACGGTGGCGGTGGAGTTGGAGATGTGGCCCGCGTACGCGGTGTCGTCGAAGTGCAGCCACGACGTGAGCCCGGCCAGCACGCACGCGGACTGTTTCGGATCGGCCTGCAGCGGCGGGCCGAACGCCGAGATGACCGCCCGGCCCGCCGGGTGGCCCGCGCCGGCCCGCGCCGCGGCCAGCTGCGACAACAGCTGGCTCTTGGCGATCTCGACGACGCGGCCGGGCACGTCGGCCAGCTGCAGCGTGCTGGCCCAGGCGGACAGCTCCTCGGTCAGCGTCATCGGGGCCCCACGGGCCCGCCCCGGCGGGCGGCGGGCACTACGCGGCCGCCCGTGCGGCCAGGCGGGCGCCGAGTGCCCGGATGGTCGCCGCGGCGACGATCGCGTGGCCCCGCATCGAGGCGTGCTTGAGGTCGCTGGAGTAGATGTCGCGGTCGGCCCGTGCCGGGTGCGACCACATCTCCACCACGATCGCGTCGTGCCGGGCCGCCACCTCGCGGACCAGGTCGTTGAGCTGCCTGATCCGGGGCAGCAGCGGGCCCTCGGCGAGCGCCGGATAGGCGGCCGAGAGGTCCTGGAGGGTGAAGGTGACGATGTCGGCGCCCGCCTCGCGCAGCGGGCCCATGATGCCGTCGAGGTCGGCGGAGACCGCCTCGGGATCGAAGTTGCGGGGCAGGATGTCGTTGCCGCCGCAGACCACCGCGGCGAGGTCCGGCTTGAGCGCCAGCGCGGCGTCCAGCTGGGTCTCCCGGACCTCCGCGGCGCGCAGGTTCTCCACGCCGAGGTTCAGGTGCACCAGGTCCGGCTGGGCGCGGCGCAGCGCCGCCGCGGTGCGCGCGCCCCAGGGCAGGGACCGGTAGCCGTCGGTCGGCTCGCCCAGGCCCTTGGCCAGGCTGTCGCCGACCACGACGAAGCGCTGCCAGTGCGACGCGCGGAGCAGTTCGTCGGCCTGGTCGTCGGTGAGGCAGTGCGGATCTGTCGCCTCCCGCGGGAACAGGCCCGCGTCGGCGTAGGTGCTCTCGGTCACGGGGTACCCCTCTCGTGGACTCGGGCAATTACATACCGACGGTATGTCGGTGTCAAGGAGAGGGTCACGCCCGCTCCACCGTCAGCACGCCCATGAAGTCCTTACGCGAGCAGTACGGCCGCGCGCCGCCGAAACGGTCGATGAGGTCGGTCACCCGCAGGTGCTCCAGGCAGCGGAAACCCGCCGCCTCGGCGGCCCGCGTCGCGGACTGCTGATCCATGCCCAGCCGGTACGGCTCCCCGCGCCGCGCGACCAGCCGGGCCGCGGTACGCACGCTGCGGTACTCGTTGGTGCCGTCGATGACCGAGCGGTCCATGTAGTCGAAGACCAGCCGGCTGCCCGGCGCGCAGATCGCCGCGATGTCGGCCAGCGCGTGCTGGAACGCGTCGCCCTCCAGGAAGAACGTGACACCGTGCCAGCCGACCAGCGTGCGCCGGCCGCGGTCGAACACCTCCGGCGTGAGCACCGCCGCGAGCCGCTCGGTCTCCAGGTCAACCGGCAGGTAGGTGACGTTGTCCGTGGTGATCCCGGATTTCGCCAGCACCGCCCGCTTGGCGCGCTGGGTCGCCGGATGGTCGATCTCGACGAACCGCAGATCGGGGTGGCGCATCGGCGTCGAGTCGTAGCCCGCGCCCAGCAGCAGCACCTGGTCGATCCCGTCGTTGCGGGCGTCGGCCAGGACCCGGTCGAAGTGCCGGGACCGCAGCAGGATCTCCGCGAGGAAGCCGCCGAAGAGGCGGTCGAACAGCTTCAGGGACAGCTTCGCCGTCGCGGCGCTGCGTACGTAGTGCTTGAAGCGCGGGTTGAAGGCCGCGTACAGGTGCGCGTACCTGTCGTCGGCCAGGCGCTGGTCGACGGCGAGCCGGGCGTCGACCGCGCGCATCATGGCGGTGAGCCCCGCCGTGCTGCTGGCCTTGCCCGACTGCAGCCGCCGGGGAGTGGATGTGGTCATCGTGATGGCCCTCCTCGGGGGTTCACCTGGTTTACGCGGAGGCCACCCGCGGCCCCGCGCGGGAATTTCCCGGCCGGCCGCGAGGGGTGGATCCGGCGGGCGCGTAAATCAAGACATGAGCGACGCGGACGTGGTCGTGGTCGGCGCCGGTGTCGCCGGCCTGGTGGCGGCGCGGGAGCTGACCGCCCGGGGACGCCAGGTGCTGGTGCTGGAGGCGCGCGACCGCGTCGGCGGGCGCACCCTGAACGCGGCGGTGCCCGGCGCCACGGTCGAGCTCGGCGGCCAGTGGGTCGGCCCCGGCCAGGACCGGGTCCTCGCCCTGCTGGGCGAGCTGGGCCTCGGCACGTTCCCCACCTACGACAGCGGCCGGCACCTGATCGAGTTCGGCGGCCGGGTGCACCGCCGCCGCGACACCGTGCCGCGCCTCGGCCCGCTGGCGCTGGCCGACGTCGCCACCACCTGGCGGGCCCTGGGCCGCGCCGTGCGCCGGGTCGACGTCGAGGCGCCGTGGCACTCGCCGGACGCGGCCGCCCTGGACGCGCAGACGTTCGCCACCTGGCTGCACCGGCACAGCCGGACCCGCGGCGGCCGGCGGTTCTTCCACAGCATCACCCGGGCGGTGTTCGCGGCCGAGCCGGGCGAGCTGTCCGCGCTGTGGGCCCAGTTCTACTTCGCGTCGGCGGGCGGGCCCGGCGCGGTCGTGTCGACCACCGGCGGCGCGCAGCAGGAGCGGATCGACGGCGGCTCGCAGCGGCTCGCCGAGCGCCTGGCCGCGCCGCTGGGCGAGCGGGTGGTGCTGGGCACGCCGGTGCGCCGCATCGCCGTCGACGACGGCGGCGTCACCGTGCATCCCCGGACGGGCGTTGCGGTCCGCGCCCGGCGGGTGATCGTCGCGGTGCCGCCGGCGCTGATCGGCGGCGTCGACTTCGACCCGCCGCTGCCGCCCGGGCGGCAGGCGCTGCTGCAACGCCTGCCGCACGGCGCCGTGGTGAAGGCCAACGTGGTCTACGACGAGCCCTTCTGGCGCCGGCAGGGCCTGTCCGGCCAGGCGGCCAGCGAGGACCGCACGGTCTCCATGGTGTTCGACAACAGCCCCGCCGGCGGCACGCCGGGCGTCCTGGTCTGCTTCGTCGAGGGCCACGCGGCGACGGCGTTCGGGGCGCTGGGGCCGGCCCGGCGCCGCGCCCGGGTGCTCGACGACCTGGCGGCCTACTTCGGCCCGGCCGCCCGGCGCAGCACCGGATACGTCGACCACGACTGGACCGCCGACCCGTGGAGTCGCGGCTGCTACGGCGCGTTCGGCGCGCCGGGCGCGCTGACCCGGTACGGGCCGGTGCTGCGCACGCCGACCGCAAGGGTGCACTGGGCCGGCGCCGAGACGGCCGTGCGCTGGGTCGGCTACCTCGACGGCGCGGTCGAGTCCGGGCAGCGGGCTGCCGGCGAGGTCGAGGCGGCGCTGAGCGGGTCGGCACCGAGCCCGGCCACCGACCTGGTGTCCGGGCTCAACCAGCCCTGACGCTCAGACCCCGGAGGGATAGGTCTCGGGCTCCAGCGCGTCGGCCGTGCGCAGGTGCATCGGACGCACGGCCTGGGACCGGTCGAACCACACGAAGGCGTCGTAGCGCTCGCCGAGCACGGTCGGCACCCAGTTGCCGTAGAACTCCCGGTCGGGGCGGTACACCACGCCGATCGCCCGGTGTTCGAGCTCGTCGGTCAGCACGTCCGGCCGGTCGGCCCGCGGGAACACGAACAGCGCCTGCGGGGGCGCCGCGGTGTGCAGCGCCTCCTCGAGCGAGTTCCGGCGGCCCGGCGGCACGGCCATCACCTCCAT
Source organism: Actinoplanes sp. NPDC049118 (assembly GCF_040648555.1). Taxonomy (NCBI): domain Bacteria; kingdom Bacillati; phylum Actinomycetota; class Actinomycetes; order Micromonosporales; family Micromonosporaceae; genus Actinoplanes; species Actinoplanes sp. NPDC049118. The sequence goes on along the minus strand of NZ_JBEZDY010000013.1, from coordinate 82,200 downwards.
CGGCGCGCCCCACGCGTGGCCGGCGACCACCGTGCCGTGGTGGGTGCCGAAGCCGACCAGGACGACCCGCTGCGCGCCGTAGCGTTCCCGGGCCAGTTGGCCGATGTTCACGTCTCCCGCCTCGGCCATGTGCGTGGCCCGCGCGTCGCCGACATGGGTGTTGTGCGCCCACACGACCGCCTTCGCCCCCGGCCCGTAGTGCCGCAGCAGCCGGTCCAGGCTCTCGTCCATGTGCCGGTCCCGCACGTTCCACGACTGGCCGTCGTCGAGCGCCATCGTCCGGTAGTACCGCTCCGCCCCGGCGACCACCTCGGCGTTCTGCCACGCCCGGAACCCGTCCGGCCCGTCGGCCGTCGCCTGCCGCCGCAGCCCGGCGAGCAGCTCGATCACCTCGGTCTCGCAGGTGGCGGGGCCCAACCGGGTCGCCCACGCGTACGCCTGCGCGTTCTCGCCGTACGGCTCGAGGCAGCGGCAGGCCGCCGTCGCGGCCGGTACCTGCTCCGGGTCGTGCGCGCGCAGATAAGTCAGCACCTCGCGCAGCGACTCCCAGAGCGAGTACACGTCCAGGCCGTGGAATCCGGCCCGCCGCGACTCATCGGTGCCGGCGTTGTGGGCGCGCAGCCAGCGGGTGAAGTCGACCACCTCCTCGTTGGCCCACATCCAGGTGGGCCACCGGTCGAACTCCAGCAGCGCCAGCCGCGGGTCGTCCGGCGCGGCGGGCAGGCAGCGCACGCTGCGGTCCACCCGGTCGCAGTGCGGCCAGTCGCCCTCGACGGCGACGAACGAGAACCCCTTCTCGGCGATCAGCCGCCGGGTGATCGCCGACCGCCAGGCGTAGAACTCGTGGGTGCCGTGGCTGGCCTCGCCCAGCATGACCACCCGGGCGTCGCCGACGCGGTCGAGCAGCACGTCGAGGTCGCCCGGATCGGTCAGCGGCGCGGCCAGGGCGGCGATCTCCTCGCCGTAGCGTCCCATCGGTCACCCCCGCGGGATCAGCGGGACTCCTCCGACTCGGTGCCGTCGTGGTTGGTCAGCTCGTCCAGGGCGCGCCCGATCGCGCCGGTGAGGTCCCCGGACGGAATGGCGATGGCCTCGGCGTCGGTGTCGGCGATGAGCTCCGTGACGTGTTCCGGCGAGGGCCCGGTACCCGCGCCCGAGAAACCGAACTCGTTCGGCTCGTTGGATTCGGACTCAACTGTCATGTACCAGGGCATACCCGCACAGCCACGGCTGAATCGTCACGGCCGCGTTCAGCCCGCGACCGCCTCGACGGGTGCGAGCACCGGCACGGCGCCGGGGACGACTTCGAGGGTGAGGGAGCCGGCGGCGCCCGTCCACATCTCGCCGTCGTGCTCGAAGCAGAGGGGTTCGCCGTCCGTGCGGGTCAGCTCGATCCGGCGGCCGCGGCCGTAGTACACGCCGGGATGCCCGAGGTGGGTGCCGGCCATGATGTGCGTCGCCAGCTCGGCGCGCTCCTCGTCGCTGCTCCAGCCGCGCACCGCGCACACGTCCAGCTCGCCGTCGTCGAGCACCGATCGCGGCAGCACCTCGAACGTGCCCACCCGGTGCCGCGCCCCGCCGACCGTCACCAGCGTGGTCGCCCCCTCGTGGAGCGGCTCGCCGTCGACGAGGACCCCTCCCGCGTACGGGCGGTAGCTCGCGAAGGTCGCCGCCATCGCCTGCAGGTAGCGGTCCCGGCCCGGGATGTCGGTGTGCGCGAGGGCCGCCTCGGTGACCGCCGCGATGAAGCCGGCGGAGGCGCCGAGCATGACCGCCCGGTCCGCCTCGACGAGCCGCATCAGGTCCAGGTGCCGCACCCGGGCCGGACCGGTCAGGGCGCGCGTGACGACGTCCTCCCAGGTGCGGTCGCCCCAGATCGCCCGGGCGCTCGAGTTACCGGTGCCGGCCGGCAGGATCAGCAGCGCCGGGGCGTCGGAGGCCGGGCCGGGCCCGGCACCGTGCGGCCACCGGCCGAGCGCCCGGGCCATGCCCTCGGCGGCCTCCCGGGCCGTGCCGTCCCCGCCGACCGCGACCACCAGGCGCGGCGGATCCGGCCGGGTGAACGCGTCGGCGACGAGCTCCCGCGCGCCGCCGGCCCTCCTGGTCAGCTCGGTGCCGACCACCTCGTAGGCCTTGCCGCAGCGCTCGGCGACCTCGCCGATCAGGTCGGTCGTGACCGCGCCGGCCACCGGGTTCGCCACCACCAGGCAGCGCTGGGTCATCGTCGTGGTCACGTGTGCCTCCCTGATCTCGTGTCCGTTGCGGAGAGGGCAGGATTCGAACCTGCGTGGGCCGCGAAGCCCGGCCGGGTCGCCCCGGCCCCCGTTGGACCGCTTCGGGTACCTCTCCCTCACGACCGCCGGTCACTGCCCGGCGGGTCGCAGTCCCCAGTAGGAACGGTCGTGCCACAGCAGCGGACGGCCGGCGCCGGAGTGGGTGGCCACCACCTCGCCGACCACGGTGTGGTGGTCGCCGTACTCGCGCGCCTCGACCAGCAGGCACACCGTCCAGGCCAGGGCGTCGACCAGCACCGGCGTGCCCAGCACCTCGCGGACCCGCAGGTCACCGAAGCCCTCGTGACCGGTCCGGGCGAACGACTCGGCCCAGCCCACCTGCTCCTCCCGCAGCAGGTGCACGGCGAACGTGCGCTGCAGCCGGATCCCCGCGAGGGTCCGCGACGTGCTGGCCAGGCAGGCCAGCAGCAGCGGGGGCCGCAGCGACAGCGACGTCACCGCGGACGCGGTCATCCCCACCGGCGTGTGCCGGTGCCGGGAGGTGACCACCGTGACGCCGGCGGAGAGCCGGCGGTAGAGGCTCAGGCAGGCCGGGGTGTCCACCCCGGGCTCCGCTCCGAGCGCCTCACCGCCGGCCACCGGCGCGCGGGGCGGCGCGATCGTCTCAGGCAACGCCCGCACCGACCGGAGGATCCGGCGTCAGGTCGTGCTCGGTCACGTCGCCGAGCAGCCCGCGCAGGATGAGCAGGATGTTGCTGCGCAGCGTCGCCTCGGCCACCGGGTCGATCAGCGCCGCCAGGGTGGGTATGCCGAGGTCGAATTCGGCGTCGAAGACGATCGTGGCGCCGTCGCCGTCCGCGTCGATCAGCCACCTACCCCGGAAGGTGGCGAAGTCGCCGCTGAGCTGCTCGAAGACGATGGAGCGCCGCTCGTCGTCGAAGACGTCGCGCTCGGTCCAGCGCAGCAGGCCGTTGCGGAACCGCACCGTCCACTCCGAGACCAGTCCCCCGTCTGCCTCGACGGGGTGCACGAGCACCTCGACGACGGCGTCGGTCTGCTGCGGATATCTGGCGAAGTCGCGGATCCGCTCGTACACGTCCGCGGGGTCACGCGGCGTACGGACCGCGATGGTGATCTGTGGCATGGTCAGCTCCTGGGCTGGTGACGGGTGGCGACCGCCGCGAGGGCGTCGTCGAGAACCTGGGCGAAGAAGTCCACCTCGGGGTCGGCGAGGATGGCCGGTGGTGTCAGTCGCAGCACGTCGGCCGCGTTGAGCGAGTGGTTGACCAGCACGCCGCGGCTCATCAGCTCGAGCGCGACGTCCCCGGCGAGGCCCGCCGCGGCGTACTCGATGCCGAGCAGCAGGCCGCGGCCGCGCACCTCGGCGACCTGGCCGGGCAGGTGGCGCCGGTGCGCCTCGTGCAGCAGGATCAGCAGCCGGGTGCCCAGCGACGCGGCCTTGGCCACCGCGTCCTCCTCCTTGATCGCCCGCAGCGCGCCGATCGCGGCGGCCGACGCGATCGGCGAGGCGCCGAAGGTGGAGGAGTGCAGGAACGGGTCCCGGCCGAAGGGCTGGTACAGCTCCGCGCCGGTGACCATGGCGGCGACCGGGATCACCCCGCCGGACAGGCCCTTGCCGACCAGCATGATGTCCGGCACGACAGCCTCGGCGTCCATGCCCCACCAGCGGCCCAGCCGGCCCAGGCCGGTCTGGATCTCGTCGGCGACCAGCAGCGCGCCGAACTCCCGGCAGGCCTCGGCCGCACCCCGCAGGTACCCCTCCGGCGCCGGCAGCGCCCCGCCCTCGCCGAGGACCGGCTCGAGCACCAGGCAGGCCCGCCCGGCGGCGGCGCTCAGCGCGGACCGCAGCGCGGGCAGGTCGCCGAACGGCACCTGGGTGACGCCGGGCAGCAGCGGACCGAACGGGCGCTGGTAGAGCGGGTTGCCGATGATGCTCAGCGCGCCCATCGACTTGCCGTGGAAACCCCCGTCGACGGCGATCAGCTCGGTCCTGCCGTGCGCCCGGGCCAGCTTGATCGCGGCCTCGGTGGCCTCGGTGCCCGAGTTGACGAAGTGGACCTGGTCCAGGCCGTCCGGGGCCACCTCCGCGAGGGCCTCGGCCGCCCGGGCACTGACCGGCTCCAGGAAGACCCGGGTGGCCAGCGGGTGCTGGTCGAGCTGGCGGCGCACCTCGGCCACCACCGTCGGGTGGCGATGCCCGAGGATGAACACGCCGTAGCCACCGAAGTCCAGGTAGCGCCGGCCGTCGGCGGCGGTCACCCAGGCGCCGGCCGACGACACCTCGACGACCCGGCCGAGCATCTCGCCGAGCGAGGCGCGGCCGCTGCCCATGTGCCGGCGTACCCGGCCGATGGTCAGGTCGGTGAGGTCGGGTGCGTCGACGGCCGCGGTCAACCCGCCACCGCCGTCGCGGTCGCCGCCGGTACCGCGGCGGGCGCCGGCCGCGCCGCGCGGTCACGGCGGTTCACCAGCTGCTCGGCCGAGAGGCGGAACGCCCGGCACAGCGCCGCGTGCGAGACCTCGTCGCCGAGGCCGAGCGCCGGCAGCGAGCTCGGCATCGCCGTCCGCGACTGGAACAGCAGCATCAGCTCGGCGAACGCGCTGAACTGGCGGCGGATGCCGACCGGCAGCACGTCCTCCAGCATCGGCAGCAGCAGCCGGTCGACCGCCTCGACCGGCACCATCCGCGGCGGGTGCGGCCGCGGCCCGGTCAGCTCGGCCAGGTCGAGCGTCAGCTCGACCATCTCGGTCAGGCGCAGCGCCTGGTCGCCGGCCGTGAGCCAGTGCTCGCCGCCCGCCTGCGGGTCGCGGATCAGCCGGCCGACCGCCCTGGCGACGACGTCCTGCGGCACGAAGTCGATCATCGAGTCGAGGTCGGCCGGCAGCACCGGCAGCGTGCCCCGGTAGGTCGCGCCGATCACCTTGTGAATGCCCTGGAACGCGGCGATCCGGCCGTCCCGGCTGTCACCGATCAGCACCGACGGCCGCACGATCGTCCACGGCAGGCCGCTGTCGCGGACCAGGTTCTCGGACGCGACCTTCGACTTAACGTATGCGGTGACCCCGCCGCCGGCCGCGTCGGCCTGTGCGCCGTCACGGGCCACGAACGCGGTGCTCATGTGCACCATCCGGGCACCGGACCGGCGGGCTATCTCGAGCATCCGGGTGGTGCCGCCCAGGTTGGTGTTCATGATCTCGTCGCGCGGGGTGTTCCACTTGGTGTTCGCCGCGCAGTGCAGCACCACGTCGAGGCGGTCGCAGAGCGCGGCGAGCTCGCCGCGCTCCAGCCCGGCGTCGGCGCGGGTCAGGTCACCCTGGACGACCTCCACCCGAGGATCGTCGATCGGCGCGCGGTGGTAGAGGCAGATCACGTCGTGGTCGGGCGTCAGCTCGTCGATCAGCGCGCGTCCCACGACCCCACTCGCGCCGCTGAGCAGCACGGTCGGGCGATGCTGGTTCATGGTGCTCCCTTCAGACAATGGTCAGCGCTCCGCCGGCCAGGAAATCGGTCAGCGGCTCGGCCATCCGGCCGCGCGACGGCGGGTGGAGCGCGAGCGCGTGCACGCACGCGGCGCGGTAGCCGATCTCGTCGGAACTCATGAAGTTGAGGCCCCCGAGCAGTTCCACGGCCCGGGGCGTGAGGCGGGCGATGGCGTCCTGCACCGCGTACCGGGCGATCAGGCAGGCGGCCAGCAGCTCCTGGTCGAGTGCGCCGTCCACGACCTGCCGGGCGACGTTCTCCAGCGCGCCGGCGGCGGCCTCGATCTCGATCAGCAGGCGGGCCCGTTCACCGGGCGGGATGCGCGCGTTGTGCAGGGCCCGTTCCACCAGGCCGCTGGCCGCGCCGAGGTAGCTGGCCGTGATCAGCAGCTCGAACCAGACGAATCCCGCGATCTGCAGCGCGTCCATGGTCTGCCCGGGCGGGGCGTCGACCCGGATCACGAGCTCCTCCGGCACGAACACGTCGTCGACGGTTACCTGCTCGCTCTCCGCGCCGGCCAGCGCGAAGCTGCTCCAGAACGGGCTGACGGTCAGGCCGTCGCTCTCGGACGGCACGAGCGCGATCGCCAGCTGCTCTCCCGGGCCGTCCCGCCGCGGCACCAGCACGCTGGCGGTCAGCAGGTCCATCGAGCGGGCCAGGCTGCACGGGCGTTTCACCCCGCTGATCCGCAGGCCGTCGTCGGTGGACTCGGCGGACATGGTCGGCGCCAGGATGCTCGAGCCGGGCCGGCCCTCGGCGAAGCCGGAGGCGAGCAGCTTGCCCTCGCGGGCGATGCCCTCCATCAGCATCCACTCGAAGCCCTGGCTGTCGCGGCTGAGCACGACCAGGCTGGCCATCGAGAAGTGGTGCATGGTCGTGGCGACCGCCGTGGACGGCGACCGGGCCCCGATGGCGCGCTGCACGCGGATCGCGTCGAGCGCGCCGGCGCCGGCACCGCCGTGCTCGGGCGGCACCAGCAGCCCGGGCCCGCCGCACCGCTTGAACGCGGCGATGCCGGGGTTGCCGGGTCGTTCCAGCTCGTCCGGCGGGAAGCCGGCCAGCAGTTCGTCCAGGCCGGGTAGGAACTTGGCCAGGGTAAGGCGTTCATTCTCCAGGAACCGCATCGCGTTCTCCCAGGTCGACGGTGTGCGAGGCCGGGGTCAGACGGCGTTGGTGACACGTGCGAGCCGCCACACCGCGCCGAGGCGGGGCCGGCCGTGGAACGCGATGTACTCCGGCAGCACCACGTGCGGCCCCCACTTCTCCTTGTAGGCGAGTTGGGTCGCCGACGGGTACAGCCGTTCTCCGTGCTCGGACAGGAAGCGGATGATCCGGCCGACCCCGCGGCCGGCCGCCGGCGTCTCCAGTGACTCGTCGAGGCCGACGAACGGCGTGAATCCGAAGTGCAGCCATTCGGCCCGCTCCGACCGGAACGCCTCGATCGCCGCGGTGTTGATCGCCTCCATCACGCCCGGCGGGGCCGCGGCCCGGCGCCGGCTCAGGTCGTGCAGCCAGCCGGGGCGGCTGCCGTAGACCGGCGCGTAGCTGACGTAGCCGATCGGCTCGTCGTCCAGCGCGGCCAGGAAGACCCGCCGCTTGGCCTGCAGCGGGCCGTCGTGCTCGCCGACCAGGAACTGCAGCGGTCGGGCGTGCCGGCCCTTGCCGCGCAGCCAGTCGCGGTCGATGGCGTCGAGCTGATCGAGGCCCTGGCCGGGCTCGCACTCGGTGACCTTGAGACCGGCCCGTAGCGCCCGGGACACCTTGTTGCGCAGACGCATGAACTTGCCGCCGCGCAGGGAGAAGTCCGGCAGGTGCACGGCGTACGAGGCGCCCATCTGGTTGACGGTGAAGCCGTGCCGCGCGTACTGCTCGGCGTCGCGGTGCTGCAGTTGCACGGCCACCACCCGGCGCCGCTGTGCGGCGGCGAACCGCAGGAACGCCTCCAGCAGCGGCGCGTAGTCGGCGGCCGCGGCGAACGGGCCGCCGAACTGCATCAGGTAGCGCCCGGCGGGGCGGTAGACCACCACGCCCGCCCGGTTGCCGTCGGTGAACTGCATGTTGCCCTTGTTGAGGGCCAGGAAGGCACTCGGGTTGTCGGATCGGGCCGCCAGGACGTCGGCGGCCAGGAACGCCTCACGAGCCGGCACCATGCGCCACCCTCCTCGGTTCGCTCGCGGCCGGCTCGGGCCGGCCCGCGTTGTAGGCCTGCTCGAAGCGGGTGAACTCCGGCACCGGGTGCGGCTCGAACGGCACCCCGAACGGCTTGAGCGAGTTGCCGAAGATCCCCCGGTCGCCGAAGAGGTGGATCGGGATGGCCAGCAGCGCCCACTCCGGACCGAAGGCCAGCGCCCAGGCGCCGGCGATGGCCCCGCCGGTGATCAGGCTGTGCATGGTGTTGTAGGCGAGGTAGTAGCCGCGGCCGATCCGGTGGTCGCCGCTGCGGCGGAACGCGATGGCCCCCGGTATGTAACCGATGACGTCGATGATCACGAACAGGCCGATGAAGACCGCCCAGTTGATCTCCGAAACGTGCAGCAGGGCGAGGGTGATCGACACGGCGAGCGCGGCGAGCCACTCCAGCCGGGTGAGCAGCATCGTGGTCGGGGTCTCGAAGTGGTTGGCGGCGTCCATAGGGGTTACCGCAGTCCCATGTAGGCGATACGGTTCTCCTGCATCTCCGCGGACCACTGCATCGCCTTGGCCACGCGCTCCTCGGCGGTGGTGTCGACCAGCCGGCGGCCGGGCCAGATCTCGTAGTCGCCCGCGACGGCGGCGTGCTCGGCCAGTCCCTCCTGGAACAGGGCCTCGCGCCGGCCGAGCATCTCCAGCACCGGCACCGAGGCCCACAGCTGCTGGCCCTGCGCGATGAGCGCGCCGATGCGCGGCTTCTCCTCGGGGTGTGCGATCAGGTGGTTCCGGACGATCTCGCTGCCGACGGTCAGGTGGCGGATCTCGTCGATGCCGGCGCCGCGCTCGATCTCGGCGGCGGCCGGGTCCAGCCGGCGCCACTTGCGCTCGCTCAGCTCGGCGGTCGGCGCCAGTACCCCCTCGACCAGCACTGTGAGAAGAATTACTCCGCCGATATAGTCGCCGGCGTCGCGGATCGGCTGGGAAAAGTCCTCAAGCGGCATGATGACCTGCTGAATGTCCTTTCCCGCGTATTCCTCGATGGTGGCGCTCAGGTCGGCCTCGGCTATTCCCATGTCCACGATATGATTTCGGAAGACCCGGGCATGCCGCGCCTCGTCGATGAGCTGGGTCGCATAGAACTCCATTCCGGCCAGATCGGGAGCCGTTTCGACGAGCTTGGAAATTGCGCGGGTGGCCTTTTCCTCGGCGACCGTGCGAAAGCCGAGTTCAGTGATCAGGGCGGTGCGCAGCGGGCCCGGACGGCGCATATGTTCGGGGGTCACCGCGCCCGGGGTATGCCCGTCCACCAGCCCGGCGAGGGTGCCCTGCGCCACCGACGAGAACCAATAGTCCAGATTGCAGGTCTCGGCGGTGAGGTGCAGTTGCATGGCGCCGTCGAGCAGCCCGGGCGCGTTGTCCCAGTCCGTCTCCGGCGTCTTCGATGCGGTCATTCTGTGCACGTCCTTCCACTGCGGCCGGGCGGGCCTGTCGGCCTGCGAGGTCGTCGTCGACGCGGCCATCGGCTAACTGTTGTTACGCGGCAGGGTGCGTCGCCCCGCGCCGGCGTTCTGCGGATCGAGGACAGGAATCAGCGCGTCGCCCTGGAAGACCTCGAGCAGCCGGGACCGGCCGCGGGTGAAAGCGCTTTCCGCCGCTTTGACCGAGATGTTGTGGTGGCGTGCCGCCTCGGCGGTGCTCAGGCCGTCGGCGCGCGCCAGCATCACCTGCCGTTCCCGGCTCGGCAGCTGCCGAGCCTCGCCCAGCAGCCAGCTGCCGAGCAGGTGCTCGCAGGCGGTCTCCTCGGGCGTGAGGGTGACGTCGGGAAAGGCCAGCCGGCTACGCAGCCGGTACTGCCGATCGCGGTCGCGGTACTGGTCGATGCAGAGCCGCAGTGCCGTAGTAGTGAGAAAAGGACCGACCCGGTTGGCGTCGAGGTTGACGAAGGCCACCGCCCGTAGCAGCGCCTCCTGCACGCAGTCGTCCACCTCGTGGCAGTCGCCGAGCCGGCTGCGGACCAGCCGCGACAGCCGTTCCCGGTGCGGCAGGACCAGCTCCCACCGCCGCTGCATGGCGCCGGGTGAGGCGCCAACGCATCCCTGATCTCCCGGCCCGCGATCCATCTGTTCTGAGGTCGCGACGAAACCCATTCAGTTCCCCCCGTGTTTCCCCCGTGCGTACTGCTCCCAGAAAGCACACCTTGCGTTTATTGCCTTGCCGGCCACCGGCCCCGCGGAATCAACCACTCTGTCAGGAGTCCCGCGCGGTGCTCACGATACGGATTAGCGAAGGGTTCACTCTGTCGCCATCTGGACATAAAGTGCTTGTCGACAAAGAAAAGGTGGCGGCTTCAACAATCTTGATGATCGACTTACGTCAATCGAACTTGATTCTTGCTACCCACGAGTATGGAGGTTACGTAGCACGAGTATGTAAGTCAAGGCAAGGATAATCGGCCCTCATTCAGGCGAGAAGGGACAATTCTGCGGGATGCGCCAGATCACAGGAGACATAGGCGCGGGGTGACACGGGTGTGGTCGTAACTACGGCAGGGCCAAATCGTGGCCCGGGTCAGCATCGACCGGACGGAGACGCTCCATGTCAGATCGAAGGCCGTACCCACCCGGGCCCGCCATGGGTCCGCTCAAGGCCTACCGCGCCAGGCGCAAGGACATCCTCGGCATGCTCACCTCGGTCGCCGCCGACCACCCGCGGGTGGCGCACCTGCGGGTGCTCAACGAATCGGTGTACCTGGTGAGCGACCCCGATCTGGTGCACGAGGCACTGGTCGTGCGGTCCCGATCGGTGCGCAAGGGCAGCGGCTTCGAACGCGCCATCCCGTTCCTCGGCGAGGGACTGTTCACCAACGACGGTGAGGTGCACAAGCGGCACCGCCGGGCCCTGCAGCCCGCGTTCCACCGGGCCCGGATCGCCGAGTACGGCCAGCTCATGATCGACATCGCCCGCGGCCTGCCCTGGCACGACGGCGAGCAGGTCGACGTCGCCGAGTCGATGGGCCGGCTGACGCTCAGCGTCGCCACTCAGGCCCTGTTCGGCTCGGACATCGACGACGCGGACGTGATCGAGGCGCGCGAGGCGCTGCACGAGTTCGTCTCGATCTTCCAACGGCTCGGCTCGCCGCACGTCGCGCTGCTGCTGCGCATGCCCACCCCGCTGCGGCGGCGGTTCGAGGCCTCACGCATCCGCTTCGACACGGTGCTGAACAGGCTGGTCGAGCAGCGCCGCGCGGCGCTCACCGACGACTTCCTGTCCATGCTGCTGCAGTCGGGGATGACCGACTCGGAGATCTTCGACGAGGTCCGCACCTTCGTGCCGGCCAGCCACGAGACCACCGCCAACGCGCTGACCTGGACACTGTGGCTGCTCGACCAGCACCCGGAGGTCCGCGAGCGCCTGCACCGGGAGGTCGACGCGCTGCCCGGGCTGCCCGAGGCCGACGACATGCCGCGGCTGCACTACACCCGCGCCGTCATCGCGGAGTCGATGCGGCTCTACCCGCCGATCTACGTCATCGGCCGGCGCGCACAGGAGGACCTCACCGTTGACGGTTGGCCGATCGCGGCGGGGGCCCGCCTGATCACCAGCCCGTGGGTGACCCACCGTGATCCGCGGTGGTGGGGTGATGACGCGCTGGAGTACCGTCCCGGACGATGGCTGGACGACGCCGGAGAGTTCAGCCAGGACCGGCCCGGACAGCCCCGAATGGCTTATTTCCCGTTTGGGATGGGGCCGAGGGTGTGTATCGGTGAGGGTTTCGCGTGGATGGAGACGATCCTGGTAGTGGCCACCATCGCCCGGCAATGGCGCACCCAGGTGCTCAACGAGGTCAAGCCGCTACCCGGGCCGATGCTGCGCACGGACGGCCCGGTGCAGGCACTGATCCACAGCCGGACCGCCGAGCGCAGAGCGCCGGATGCCGGCTCGCTCACCGCCCCCGGCCGGTGAGCTGAACCGGACCGCCACCCGCTAGCCAGAGGGAGAGAACGTGAGCAGAGTCGCCGTCCTGGAAGGGCTCGGCACGGCGGTGCCGAGTCGCACGGTGCCCAACGCCGAGCTGACGCCGGCGCTCGAGGTCACGGACGAGTGGATCCGCCGCCGCACCGGGATCGCCGAGCGCCGGATCGTCGATCCGGGCACCACCACAGCCGATCTGGCCAGCACGGCGGGTCGCAACGCGCTCAAGTCGGCGCAGGTGGACACCGTGGACGCGGTGGTGGTGGCGACCACCACGCCGGATCGCCTGAGCCCGGCCACCGCGCCGGAGGTCGCCTGGCGGGTCGGGGTCGCACCCGCCGCCGCGTTCGACCTCGCCGCCGTGTGCAGCGGCTTCGTCTACGGGCTGGCCACCTGCGCCGGCCTGATCGCCGCCGGCATCGCCGAGCGGGTGCTGCTGATCGGCGCGGAGACCAACTCGTACTTCCTGCAGCACACACCGCAGACCCGCGGGCCGGCGGTGCTGTTCGGCGACGGTGCCGGCGCGGTGGTGCTGCGCGCCGGCACCGCGGACGAGCCCGGCGCGGTCGGCCCGTTCGACCTGGGCAGCGACGGCGGCGCCGCGGACCTGATCCGGATCGAGGCCGGCGGCTGTCGCCAGCGCGCCCGCGATGCGGCCGCCGAGCCGCCGCCGGAGCCGGACACGCGGGCGGATCTGTACTGGGCGGTCTCCGGTCAGGAGGTCTACCGCCGGGCGATCGAGCACATGACCCAATCGAGCCTGCGGGTGCTCAGCGCCGCCGGGCACACCGTCGCCGACGTGGACCGGTTCGTCGCGCACCAGGCCAACCAGCGGATCCTCGACCGGGTCGCGGAGTTGGTCGGTGTGGACGCCGACCGGCGGATCGGCAACGTCGCCACGGTCGGCAACACGGGCGCCGCCTCCATCCCGCTGGCCCTGGGCGACGCCTGCCGCGACGGGTCGCTGCGTGCCGGGCACCGGCTGCTGGCGACGTCCTTCGGCGGGGGCCTGACCTGGGGATCGGCGCTGCTGACCTGGCCCGCGGTGGACGCGGTCGGCACCGAGCAGTAGCTAGCCGGAGGTGCGGCCGGCCAGCGCGTCGAGCATGATGCGCAGGCTGGCCGCCGAGTCCTCGAAGATCGCCCGCTGATCGTCCGAGCGGGCGATCAGCTGCGCGGCGGAGCAGACGGCACCGTAGATCAGGTGCGGCGTCGCCGCCGTCGGAGCCCGGGAGATCAGGCCCGCCTCGGCGGCGCGTTCCAGCCCGCGGCGGATCTGCGCGGTGAAGCCGCTGGTGGTCAGGTTGTCCCAGATCGCCTGCATGCCCAGCGCGCCGGGCGCGTCGGTCAGCATGATGCGCTGCACCCACGGGTCGAGCAGCGCCTCCAGGAACGCCTCGACGCCTTTGTGGAACGCCTCCCACTGGTCGGGCTCGTCGCGATAGGCCCCTGTCACGATCTGCGACAGGCGCTCGCCCTCGGCCTCGTAGACGGCGCGGAAGAGATCCTGCTTGCTCTTGAAATGGTGGTAAAGCGCGCCCTTGGTCACTCCGGCCACATCCACGACGACCGTGAGTGAGGTGGCGGCGTAGCCGTCCCGGCCGAAGATCTCACGGGCGACCGTCAGCAGCAGCGAGATGGTCGCGTCGGAGCGCTCTCGTTGGGTCCGGGAGGTGGCGCCCGCCATAGCGGTCATAGGCGCGATGGTATCAACCTCGGCCGACGGGGGCCCTGAGCTGGGCGGCGAGACGCTCGCGCCCAGCCGACGGGGGGCGGCTGGGCGCGAGCGCTGTGACTGCGCCGGTACGGGCATATGTCACATCCTCGGATCAGGATCAGGGGGTCGTCGTCGCCGGCTGCGGCGGCACCTGCGCCGCCGGTGCCGTGGCCGCGTTCTTGTCGAACAGCAGGAAGCCGGTCGCCGCGGTGACCACCGAGACGATGGCGCAGAACAGCATGACGTCGAGCAGGCCGTCGACACCGGCGGTGGCCTGCTCGGTGAGGATGGCCGCCATGGCCGCGATGCCCAGGGCGCCGCCGAGCTGGCGGGCGGCGATGACCATGCCGGTGCCGCCCGCGAAGCGCAGCGGCGGCAGCGACGCCGCGGCCGCGGCCGAGACCACGGTCATGACCACGCCGACCGCCGCACCGGAGATCAGGTTCGCCGGCAGGAAGATCGACAGGTACGCGGGCTCGACGGTCAGCGACGAGTACAGCCAGAAGGAGACGCCCGCGAAGACCAGGGCCGCGATGATCATCGCGATCCGCTGCCCGCGCGGTGTCGCCCGCTTACCGACGATGACCGCGGCGAACGCGGAGGCGAACGCGCCCGGGCTGATCGCCAGGCCGGCCTTGAGGATCGAGTAGTCCCAGACCATGGTCAGGAAGATCGGGCCGAGCAGCAGGAAGGCGAACATCGCCATGCCGAAGGTCAGCGAGGCCAGGCTGGCCCCCGCGAACACCCGGCTGCGCCAGAGGTCCGTCTCGACGGCGGGAGCCGGGTGCCGCATCGACTTGACCAGGGCGAGCGGGAGCAGCACGGCCGCGCCGATGAGGCAGCCGAGGGTCTTGGCGTCGCCCCAGCCCCAGTCGCTGCCCTGGGTCAGGCCGAGCACCGCGAGGGCGATGCCGGCGGCGACCATCACGGTGCCGAGCAGGTCGGGCAGGCGCCGGCCGGTGGGCTGGTCGACGGGCAGCTTGGTGAAGGTGAGGTAGACCAGCAGCAGGCCGATCGGCACGTTGATCAGGAAGACCGCCCGCCAGTCGAACACGTCGATCAGCAGGCCGCCGAGGCTGGGCCCGGCCGCGGCGGCCAGCGAACCGGCGGCGGCCCAGAGGCCGACCGCGTTGGTGCGCTGCTCCGCCGGGGTGTTGGCCAGGACCAGGCCGAGCGCCGCCGGGATCATGCCGGCGGCCGCGCCGCCCTGCAGCACCCGGGCCGCGATCAGGAACGGCACGTTCGGCGCGATCGCCACCAGGAAGGAGGTGAGCACGAAGATCAGGACCGAGATGCCGAACAGCCGGCGCCGGCCGGTGACGTCGGCGAGCCGGCCGGCCGGGATGAGCAGGGCCGCGAACAGCACGCCGTAGCCGGTCAGGGCCCAGGACAGGTCCGCCAGGGAGCTGTCCGGGAAGTCCAGCTCCAGGGCGGGGAAGGCGATGTTGACCACGGTGGTGTCGAGGAATGCCAAGAAGGTTGCGCCTGCGGCGGTCAGCAGGACGAGGCCGGGATTGACGGCCGGCACGCCTGGCGGCGTATCGGACCGCTGTGAAGCTCGGGTCATGGCCCTCTCCCAGAAGAAATTGTCGAGTGCCTGGACACTTACATACCTACGGTATGCATGTCAACAGCGGCGTCGGCAGCCGGACCACTTCCAGGGAGATGTGCGGAGGCAGCGCACGGAGAAAGTCCGGCGCATCGAAGATCTCGCCGGTGGAGGCGACGCCGGCCGTCGCCTCCACCACAGGCGGCACGGTCACGGCGTAGATCGCCTTGGGCGCCCCTGAGGGCGCGCGGTCAGCGCCGCGGCGGCGACTGCGGCAGGGCCAGGTCCTGCTGCGGGCCGAACGCGGCCAGGAACCTGTCGCGGAAGGCGTTCATCGGCCACACCGGCGCCTGCGGTGCCGGCTCGATCCCGTCGGTCCAGCCCCAGCCGGCGACCCGGTCGAGCACCTTGCGGTCCCGGGTGACGATCGTGATCGGCACGTCGTGGCTGGCGGTGGCGCCGACCACGATCGGGGCGGGCTGGTGATCGCCGAGGAAGACCAGGACCAGGTTGTCGTCGCCGTACTCGCGTACCCAGGAGATCAGGCTGTCGATCGAGTACTTGACGGACTTCGCGTACTCGGCGCGTACCCGGTCGCCGTCCTTCCAGACCTCGCCCGGCTTCTCGGCGCTCTTCTGCTGCTCGGTGTAGATCGAGCCGTCGCCGATCTCGTCCCAGCCGACCAGCGCGGGCACCGGCGCCCACGGGGTGTGGCTCGACACGAAGGTGAGCTCCGCCATCAGCGGCCGCCGGCCCGGCTTCGCGTACTCGCGGTCGGTGAAGGACTTGAGGGTGAACTGGTCCGGCATCGTCGCCCAGCTGAACGCCGGACCGTGGTAGCCCAGCGTCATCGAGTCGTAGATCCGGTCGAATCCGTAGAAGCGGCCCTCCGGCCAGGCGAAGGTCACCCCGGGCTCGACGCCGACGGTCTGCCAGGCTGCCGACTTCCCGAACGCGCTGGTCAGCGTCATCCGGTCGCCCGAGACCAGGCTGCGGTACCGCTGCTCGTTGTCGATCCACACGCCGGACTGGAGCGTCGCGTGCGCCAGCCAGCTGCCGCCGCCCGAGGTCGGCGACGTCAGGAAGCCGCTGCGGGCGGCGAACCCGGCGGCGGTCAGTTGGCGATCGCCCTCGGCCAGTGTCGCGTCGACGCGCTCCGACAGCTTCGGGTCCTCGATCGCCGAGCGCCCGTAGCTCTCGATGAAGGTGAACACCACGTCCTTGCCGCGCAGTCCCGTCAGCAACTGGTCGCCGGGCACGTCGCGGAACGCGTCGTCGGCGGCCTCGGCGGCGAACGACCGGCGGTCCTCGATCGCCGCGGGAACCTTCAGCACGTTGTCGTGTGCCAGGTCGGCCGCGCTCTCCGACGCGACGTAGACCCCGGGCACGAACGAGGTACCGAGGAACACCGTGACCAGCCACGCCGTGGCCACCACGGCGATGCCGCGCTCGGAGGCGGTCCGGTGCGCGGCCGCGACTCGCGCCAGCCGGCGTACGGCCAGGGTCATCAGTACCGGCACCGCGACGGCGAGCAGCACCGCACCGACGACCGCGGCGATCGCGCCGGGCAGGCTGAACGAGTCCTTGACGAAGCGGTAGGCGTCGGCGAACAGCGGCCAGTCCAGGACCGGGTCGAACTGGCGGGACAGGAACGCGAAGAAGCCCATGTCGATGACCTTGATCACAGTCAGCAGGCCGAGGACGGCACCCAGCACCCCGGCGACGATCCCGCGGGCCCGGGCCGGCAGCACCAGCAGCACCGCGAAGGCCACGATTCCCTCGATGGGGATGCGGACGAGCGCGGCGGGCACCGACGACCCGGCCGGCAGCCGGGAGATCTGGTCCGGCACCACCAGGGCGAGGAAGACGAGCACCGCGGCGAGCACGGTGACCACCCGGGCGGCGACGCGGCGGCCGCGACCTGCGCCGTTGCCCGCTGCCGGCGTACGGCGAAAGCGCGTGAAGTACGACAACCCGACGATCCTTACGAGGCTGGAGTCCGAAGAGACGACCGGACTGTACTCACCATGAGTAGCATGCGCCGCCGAGCCGAGCCCGGGAGCGGCACTAGGGTCGGTACGACCGTCGATGAGTTCCTGGAGGTCCGCATGACCGACCTGAGCCGGACCTACGCCGACTTCGGCACGCGCGAGGCCCGCGGTGTGTCACCGGCGTACGAGCGGCTGGCGCTGGCGGTGTCCGCCGACGAGGAGCTGCTCGCGCTGATCGGCGCCCTGCCCGAGGCGAAGTGGCAGCCGAACCTGCTGTTCGCCGTGGTCCGCTTCCTCGGAGGCCCGGTCGACGACCCGGCCGCGTTCCGCGACTGGACGCTGGCGAACTGGGCGGCGATCGAGCCGCAGATCCGGGGCCGGGCGACCCAGACGAACGAGGCCGGGCGCTGCGCCGCGCTGCTGCCCGTGCTCGCCGCGCTGCCGGGACCGCTCGCGCTGCTGGAGGTCGGCGCCTCCGCCGGGCTGTGTCTCTACCCCGACCGGTACGCGTACCGCTACGGCGACCACCGGCTCGGCGCCGGGGAGCCGCTGCTCGAGTGCGAGGCGACCGGGCTGACGCCGCCGGCGCGCGTACCTGAGGTGGTGTGGCGCTCCGGGCTGGACCTGAACCCGCTCGACGTGACCGACCCGGCCGACATCGCCTGGCTGGACGCCCTCATCTGGCCGGAACACACCCACCGTCGGGCCCGCCTGCGTGCGGCGGCCGCGGTCGCCGCGGCCGACCCGCCCCACCTGGTACGCGGCGACGTGTTGGACGACCTGCCGGCGCTGGCGGCCCAGGCCCCGCCAGAGGCGACCCTGGTGGTGTTCCACACGTCGGTGCTGTACCAGGTGCCGGCCCCGAGGCGGGCGGCGTTCGCCGAGGCGGTGGGCGCACTGCCCGGACACTGGATCGCCAACGAGTCCCCGGAGGTGGTGGCGCACCGGGCGCTGCCGGATCCCCCGGACGCCGCGCTGTACAACGTGCTCGCCCTCGACGGCCGGCCGCTGGCCTGGACCCGCTCACACGGCCAGAGCCTCGCCTGGTTCGGCTGAGCGGGTCAGTGGCGGAAGCCGTTGACCAGGTTGGTCAGCTCGCTGGCCATGTTCGTCAGGTCCGTGGCGGCCTGCTGGGTGCTCTTGGCGGCCTCGGCGGTCGAGCCCGCGATCTCGGAAACCCCGGAAACGGTACGGGCCACGGAGGCGCTGCTGGTCGCGGCGTCGGTCACCGAACGGCTCATCTCGGCGGTGGTGGCGGTCTGCTCCTCCACCGCGGAGGCGATAGTGGTGGTGTAGTCGCCGAGTTGCCGGATCACGTCGGTGATCTGGCCGATCGCGTGCCCGGCGGTGCCGCTCGACGCCTGGATCGCGGCGATCCGGGCGGTGATCTCCTCGGTGGCCTTCGCGGTCTGTTGCGCCAGGTCCTTGACCTCGCCGGCGACGACCGCGAAGCCCTTGCCGAGCTCGCCCGCGCGGGCCGCCTCGATGGTGGCGTTGAGCGCGAGCAGGTTGGTCTGCTCGGCGATCGAGGTGATCAGCCGGACCACGTCGCCGATCTCCGCGCTCGCGGTGCCGAGCTCCTCGACCTCGCCGGTGGTGCGCTCCGCGACCGACGTCCCCTGCTGTGACACCTGCGCGGCCTGCGAGGCGTTGGAGGCGATCTCGGCGATCGACGCGGTCATCTCCTCCGCGCCCGCCGCGATCGTCTGCACCCCGAGGTTGATCTCCTCGGTCGCGGTCGTGGCCGTGGCGGCCCGGTCGGCGGCCTCGGCGGCGCCGGTCTGCAGCTCGGTGCTGACCGCCGACAACTCCTCCGACGCCGCCGACAGGGTGACCGCGACGTGTGACATGCGGTCCATGCTGTGGCGCACCGAGGCGATGCCGGTGTCCAGGTCGGTGGCCATCCGGCCCAGCTCGTCGCGCCCGGTCACGGCGGCGCTGACGGTCAGGTCTCCCCCGGCCAGGGCGCTGCTGACCCGGCCCACCGCCGTCAGGGTGCTCATGATGCCGCGGACCACCAGGAAGGCGATGGCGAACGCCACCAGAATGCCGATCACCAGCACCAGGATCATCTGGTTGCGTGCGGCGTGGTACGCGTCCACGGTCTCGGCACGCTTCTCCGCCGCGACCTTCGTCTCGATCGCCACCAGTTCGTCCAGCGCGTCGACGGTGGCCTGCAGCGCCGGGGTGCCCACGGAGTCGCGTACCTTCGCGAAGCCCGCCGCGTTTCCGGCGAGCGCCAACGGCAGCAGCTGTTCCTCGCGCACCTTGCGCAGTTGCGCCAGCGACGTGCGGTAACGCTCGACGACGGCTTCGCGGCCGGTCATGTCCGTGGCGGTGTACTCGGAGAAGGTCTGGTCCGCCTGGGCGTCCGCGTCGGCCATCGCCTCCTTCTCGGCGGTCGCCGCGCTCGCGGACTGGCTGCCCAGGGTGTCCAGCATCGACACCCAGGACCGCTGCACGCCCTGCTGCACCTTGCCGAGCTGCGAGATCGGCACCAGGTTCTGGCTGTACAGATACTCTGCCGCGTCCGCCGTGGCCGACAGCTTCTGCAGGCCGACGGCGCCGACCGCGACGGCGGCCAGCACCGCCGCCAGGACCGCCGCGTACACCTTCACCCGCACCGACAGGTCATTCAGCCAACGCACGAAATCATCCCCCGTCATATCCGGCAACCCGCTGACCAGGCTGCACAGAGTCCTCACCACACCCATCGGCAACAGGCGCCCGGGGACTGAGCCGCAAGGTCATCTCGCCCGAATCGGCGCACCCGCGGGACCGGGCGGCCGTACGTTGGGCACATGTTTGAGCTGGCGTCGCACGCGCGGACGCTGCCCAACCGATTCTGGCCCGCGGCGAACCTGGTGGTGGCCGGCGGCCTGTACCTCGCCACGATGATCAGCTGGTGGCACGCGTCCGGCGGCTACCCGGGCCTCGCGAACTCGCTGCTCGCCGCCGTGCTGGCCGCGACTGCCGGCGCCGCCTTCCGCTGGCCGCTGGCCGCGCTGGGCGTTGCGCTCGCCGCCTGCACCGTCGCGACGGTCGCCAGGCACCGGATCTGGCCGGCCGACCTTGCGGTACTGGTGGCCCTGTTCTACGTCGGCCGTCGCCGCCCCACCTGGGAGGCCTTCTGCATAACGCTGGGCTCCACCGTCTACGGGGTCCTGGTGTCGCTGCGCTACCCGCCGATGCCGGCCGTCGTGGTGCCCATATGGGCGTGGGTGAGCTGGTTGCTGACCGCCGGCGCTGTCGGGTCGGTCGCGCAGAGCCACCACCTGTTCCTCGTGAGCAGGGCGGCCCGGTGGGACACGGAGCGCGCCGAGCAGCGTCGCGCCGGCCGGCAGATGATCACGGAAGAGCGGCTGCGCATCGCCCGGGAGCTGCACGACACCGTCGGCCACAGCCTCACGATGATCAGCGTGCAGTCCGGGGTGGCCGCGCACGTCATCGACACCGACCCCGCCGCGGTCCGCTTCGCGCTGGAACACATCCACGAGGCGAGCTCGGCCGCGCTCGACGAGATCCGCACGACGCTCGGCCTGCTGCGCGGCGACGAGCCGGCCGAGCCGGCGACCGGGCCCGACGAGAGCCTGCCCAGCCTGGTCGACCGCACGCGGTCGGGCGGGCTGCCCGTCGAGCTGGAGATCACCGGCGACCCGAGCGAGCTGCCGGCCGTCGTCAACAGGACGCTCTACCGGCTGACCCAGGAGAGCCTGACCAACGCCGTGCGTCATGCCCGGCACCTGACCCGCGTCGTCGTCCACCTCGCGTTCTCCTCCGGGCGGGTGCGGCTGGAGATCACCAACGACGGCGACCCGGTCGACCCGGCCAGCGTCCGGGAGGGCGCCGCGGCCGGGCACGGCATCGCCGGGATGCGCGAGCGGCTGTCCGCGCTGGGCGGCTCGCTGACCGCCGTACCGCTGCACGAGGGCGGCTTCCGGGTGACCGCGACGATGCCGACGGGGGCCCGGCCGTGACGCTGCGCGTACTGATCGCCGACGACCAGGAGCTGATCCGGGCCGGCTTCCGCGTGCTGATCGACAGCGCGGCGGACATGTCGACCGCGGGCGAGGCGGCGGACGGGGCGGCCGCCGTCGCGGCGGCGACCCGGCTGCGCCCGGACGTCGTGCTCATGGACATCCAGATGCCCACGATGGACGGCATCGAGGCCACCCGGCGGATCTGCGCCGAGCCGGAGCTGGCCGCGGTCCGGGTGCTCATCCTGACCACCTTCGGCCACGACGAGTACGTGTTCGCCGCGCTGCGGGCCGGCGCGAGCGGCTTCCTGCTCAAGGACACCCGCCCGGCCGACCTGCTGGCCGCGGTGCGTACGGTCGCGGCGGGCGAGAGCCTGCTGTCGCCGCGGGTGACGAGCGTGCTCATCGAGAGGTTCGTGGCCGAGCCGGCGCCGAGCGGCCCGGCGGTGGCGGCGGTGGAGCGGCTCACCGACCGGGAGCGCGAGGTGCTGGCGCTGGTGGCCCGGGGGCGCAGCAACGAGGAGCTGGCGGCCGACCTGGTGATCAGCCCGCTGACGGCGAAGACACACGTCAGCCACATCTTCACCAAGCTCGGCGCGCGCGACCGGGCGCAGCTCGTGATGCTCGCGTACGAGGCGGGCCTGGTGCACCCCGGCGCGTGAGGTACTCCCGGCGGAGTACGCCAGGTGCCACCCCCGGGCCGATGCCGCAAATCAGGAAAAACGCGACTCTATTAATGCGTTCCTGATCAGGAACCGACCGCTGGAAGGAGCGACGACTCATGCACAAGAACCTACTCAGGTGGGCCGCGGCACCCGTCGGCCTGGCCGCGTCCGCCGCCGTGGTGCTCGGATTCTCGAGCGCCGCCTTCACGGACACGCAGACCAACGCCGGCAGCTCGTTCGCCACGCACGACAGCGTCGCCCTCCAGCTGAAGGACGGCGCGAACTCGACCCTGGCGACGCTGCCGCTGTTCGACACCGCCAACGCGCACCTCAACAACAAGGCGGCCGACGGCGTCCTCAAGCCGGACGACACGATCTCCAACGAGATCACCGTCAACTACACCGGCAAGAACAACGCCCGGGTCGCGCTGACCGCCACCGGCGCAACGGCCGGCGGGCTGGCCGACGACCTGCTCGTCACGGTCCGGAACGCCACCACGACCGCCGTGGTCGGCGGCATCGACCAGCCGCTGAGCGCATTGTCCGTCCCGGCCCTGTGGGACGTCACGGGCAACGCCACCACCCAGTCGCAGAAGTACCTGGTCACGGTGAAGCTGAAGTCCGGCACCACCAAGTACGACGCGACGCTCAACGGAGTCGGGTTCGCGTTCACCGCCACCGCCCAGTAACCGCCGTAACCGCACCGAACGAAAGGAGCCCCGTGATGGCGACCACGACAGCGGGGCTCCGCTGGCCGGAGAACCCCACCTGGGCCGAGGCCCTGCGGATATCGACGGCACGCGCGCTGCTGTGGGCGCTGAGCACGCTGGCCATGTGGGCGGTGGTGCTCGTCCCGTTCGGCTTCAACGCCACCGTCATCGTCTCCGGCTCGATGTCACCGCGCATCCGCGTGGGCGACATCGTCGTCACCAAGGACATCGACGAGGACACCGAGCTCCTGGGCCGGGTCGTCACCGTCGACAACCCGGCACGGCCCGGTTCGCTGCTGACCCACCGCATCGTCGGGGTCAACCCCGACGGCACCTACATCACCCAGGGCGACGCCAACCCCACCCCGGACCTGCTGGGCGTACGCCGCGACGCGGTGCAGGGCCGCGCCTTCCTCATGGTGCCCTGGGTCGGCATGTCCATCATGTGGGCCAGGCAGCACGACGTCGTGCCGCTGGCGCTGACCCTCGCCGGGTTCGCCGGCCTGCTGGCGGCCGTGCAGCCGGCCAACCGGTCGCACCTGCCCGGCTTCCAGCGCAGCGCCGTCCTGACGCTGACCGTCTCGCTCGCGGCTGCGGCCGCCTTCATCGCGCCGGCCACCGTGGACCGCTCGGCGGCCGCTTACACCGCGACCGTCGTGAACGCCGCCAACACGTTCCGGTCGGGCCACGGCGCTCCGGCCGGGCCGCTGGTCAACAACGGCTCGGGCCCGATGTTCACCGCGGACGACCCGGTCTTCTCGGTCCCCGGCGCGGTGTCGCTGACCCGTACCGTCTCGGTGACCTACGACCCGGCGCCCGGCTCGTACCAGCCCGACCTGCGCCTGTACGCGGCCAACCCGGTCTACACCGGCTCGGGCACGGACGTGGCGAAGTGGCTGCACCTGATGATCGAGCGTGTCGACGGGTCGTCGGCGACCACCGTCTACGACGGCACCCTCGCCGACCTCAACAACAACCACGGCCGGTGGGCGCCCATCGACCTCGGCTGGACGCCGGGCACGCGGCAGACCAGGACGTTCCGCTTCACGGTCACGCTGGACGTGCCGCAGCACAACACGCTGCCCGGCACCGTGACCACGGACTTCCGCTGGTTCGACGTGCGCAACCAGTGGGCGGAGCCGCAGACCCTGTGGACGGCCGTCGCCACCAACACCTGGTCGTACCAGCCGCCGGCGTAACGGGCGAGCTCAGTCGTGGATGGTGGCGCAGACCTTGGGGGTACCGGTGTAGCTGCCGTCGCCGGGCTCGTTGAGCCGCCAGAAGCGGGTGCAGATCCTGTCTCCGTCGGCGTAGGTCGTGTCGATCGACATCTTGGACCAGGCGAAGGTGGTGTGCTTCTGCCGGTCGTGGTTGGTGAACTGCTGGTCCGGGGTGTCGAGGTGGAAGTCCGGTCCCCAGACCTCGACGTGGCCGAGGTAGGTCACCGAGGCCGGGACAAGGAGTTCGAACTTCACGGTGTCGACGTGCAGTCCCTTGCCCTTCACCGTGAGACACATCGCGCGGTGGCAGTCGTGGAAGTTCGCGGACGCGGGCGCCGACGTGGCGACCACGGCTCCGGCGGCGAGAACGGTGGCGGCGAGCGTGCGGGCGGCGAGAACACGGAGGTTCATGTCGGCGTCCCCGCGCCCGGCCGTGACGAAAACGGCTAGATCAGCGGAATCAGGGCGAGGAATGCGGGGTTGTCCTCCTCGGCCACGTCCTGCGGGGGCGGCGCGGTGATGTCGGCGGCCGTTCCGAAGTCCGAGAACGTGAAGACGACCCGCGCGGTCTCGTCACCGGAGCTGACCTTGACGAAGCGTCCCCTCTCATCCACGTCGAAGTCGACCGTCACCGGCCTACCGGTCCCGGTGCCCGCGCCGGCCCCCGTCCCGGGCAGGGAGGCGCGGCCGGAGAACGAGCGGTCGCCGACCCGGGTGAGATCCGTGGCGACGGCCGGGTTGCCGGCCCCGGTCCACGGGAATCGATCGTTGTACACGAGGGAGTACTGCGCTCCCAGCGGCAGGCGGGTATGTGCCCAGCCGCCCGCGGCGACCCGTTGGTGCGCCTGGAGCAGGAACATGCCTTCGAGGGTCTTGCCGCTCGCCCGTACGTAAAGATCGGTTCCCACCCGGCGGATGACCCACTCGCCGCCGGTGATCTCCCAAGCCTTCGTCTGTGCGTTCACCACGCCGGTGAAGGCCGGCCCGTCGCCCCCGGTGTGCAGTGCGAACCGTGCGGACTCCGTGCCGAGCTGGGCATTCGCCGCGGCGACCACCGCTGACGGATCGGACGGTATCGGGGCCGGCAGCCGGGTGGCGGCAGGTGCGCTTCCACCCCCGGCGGAGCAGCCGGCCCCGCCCATGGCGATGAGGACCACCGCGCCGGTGGCCATCAGTCGTCGTACCCGCATCCCGCAGCCCCTGTCCGATGATGATCTTGAGCGTCGACACTGTAGCGGCGGACACCGGATCGGGGAAGCCACCCACTCCCATCACGCCGGCAAATCACTACCGGCGCAATGGGAATACCACATAACTGTCATTATGATGTAGCAGGGTTTTTGTCCGTTCTGGCCCTCTGCGTTGATTATTGAATTACCGGTAATAGCAATCCAGTAATCCACGCGCGGCCCGGTTCGCTTCGCGCCGAACTGGTCGGCGTAGTGCTGCTCGCGGCTGACGGCATGGGCGCGTCGGGTTCGGCGAACCGGGAAACGGCCGGCCGCCGACACTCCGCGGCCCGCAGACCCGTTGCTCACGAGTTCAGCCGGTCGGATGCCCGCGATGTCCCCCAAAGAAGGGTGCAAGGCATTCCCGACCCGCAGTTTCCGCAATCCTCAGCGAACCGGGCAACACCCAGTACACAGTTGTGAACGCGCTGAGTTCCCACCTGCGCCGCCGACGACTATGCGTCCGCGAATTAAACCGGCCACACGAAAGAGCGCGCGGAATGAGTGCTGACACCACAGAAGTGGCGCAGCGGCAAACGAGTACGGCCCGGCTGGAGGACCTGGTGTCCCCGCTGGGCGGCCTGATCGATCACGTGCTGCAACTCCCGGTCGAGCCGTCGAGCCCGCCGCTCGCGGTGTTCTCGGCCGACCTCGGCGATGCGTCGACGGTGCTGCCCAACCTGTGCGGCCCGGAGTGCCTCGGTGACCTCGACGGCACCGGCACCGGCGTGGACGCGGACCGGGCGGCGATCGTCGCCGTCGCCGAGGCGCTGGAGCGGTACGCGAACTGCGTGTACGACGAACGCCAGTTCGTCTGGGCGACCGCCGACGAGCTCGGCGCCGCGGCGCTCGATCTGGAGAGCCTGCCGCGCTGCTCGCCGACCGAGCTCGCGGACCCCGCCTGCCCGGTCTCCGTGCCCGACCGGTCGGTGCCGATGCGCTGGATGCGCGGCCTGAACATGCTCACCGGCGAGCCCTGCTGGGTGCCCGCCGTGCTGGTGTTCATGCACTTCCCCGCGCACGGCGCGGAACGCATCACCAACCCGATCTCCACGGGGGCTGCGGCGCATCCGGACCCGGCCACCGCGGTGTGCGGCGGGCTGTGCGAGGTGATCGAGCGGGACGCCATCAGCCTCACCTGGCTGCAGCAGCTCGCCCTGCCGCGGATCGAGCTCGACACGGTCGGCCCGCAGCTGCGGCGGTACCTCGACGTGTGCGCCGACCGCGACATGACGATCCAGCTCTTCGACGCGACCACCGACGTGGGCATACCCACCGTGTACGGCGTCTCGGTCGCGGCGGACCACCCCAGCTGCCGCACGGTGGTCTCCTGCGCGACAAGCCTCGACCCGCAGACGGCGGCCGCGAAGGCGATCTGCGAGACGGTGTCGGTGCGGATCGCGTTGCACGACGCGCAGCCGCCGAGCCAGGACGTGCGCACGTTCACCGGGGTGTCCGACGGCGCCGCCTACATGTGCGCCCCGGAGCGCGCCGGTGCGTTCGACTTCCTCCTCGGCAGTCCCGCGCGCCGCCGGCTGTCGGAGATGCCGACGCTGTCCACCGGCGACTCCGTCGGCGACCTGCGCCTGGTGTGCTCCCGGCTGGCCGAACGAGGACTCGACGCGTACGTCGTCGATCTGACCACCGACGAGGCGCTGCGGGCCGGGATGAACGTGGTGCGAGCCATCATTCCCGGGCTGCAGCCGCTGACCTTCCACTACCGCGCCCGCTTCCTCGGTCATCCCCGGCTCTACCAGGCGCCGGCCCGGATGGGTTACCCGACCCGGTCCGAAGCCGAGCTCAACGCGTGGCCGCAACCGTTCGCCTGATGTCAGGAGCCAGCATGTACCACCTGATCGTCACCCCCGTCGGCCCGTTCGGATACTCGGTCGCCGAGCGCCTGCGCGACCTGTGCCACGACGTCGAGGTCGCCGGCACCGGCCCCTCCGGCACCGTGGTGTGGCCGCGGGTGCCGGATCCGGCTCCGCCGGGCCCACGGCTGAACCTGCTCGTGTCCTGGCGCCGGGTGCCGCAGATCGAGCGGGAGTTCGACGAGGAGTCGTTCCGCTCGGGCCAGCCGTGGCTGCCGGTCGTCCTGGACCATCCGGTGCTGGAGATCGGCCCGGTGGTCGTACCCGGCGCCGGCGCCTGCCACGGCTGCTACGTCGGCCGGCTCGCGCAACACGACGCGGCCCGGGCGGTCCGCGCGGCCGTCGGCCGCCACTACGACCAGGACCCCGGCGCCGGACCCGCCGGATACCTGCCGTCGACCGCGCTGTTCGCCGCCGCCGCGGCCGCCGAGGTGGTCGACCGGCTGCGCACCTCGCCCGCGGGCGAGGCCGGCCGGGTACGCCGGATCGACGTGCCGACCCAGCAGCTGCTCTCCGGCCGGGTGGTCGGCGTGCACGGTTGCCCGCGGTGCGGCCTGGGCCGGGACGAGACCACCCGGTCGTACGAGCGCCTGCCCGCCATCTTGAGTGGAGTGTGGAAATGATCGGGACCGAGGAGGTCACCCGGCACGAGGGCCGGCTGTCCGCCGCGACCATGGCGCACGCCGTCGCCGCCGACCCGCAGTTCCGCGTGCCGGCCCGGCCCTGCCTGGTGCCCGGCCTGGTGTGCGTCCCGCTGGACGACGGGCTGGCGTTCGTGGGCAGCGGCAACCGGCAGACGGCGCTGCGCGGGCGGACCGCGACCTCGCTGATACCGCGGCTGCTGCCGGCGCTCGACGGCAGCCGTACCGTCGCGGAGCTGGCCGGGATGCACCCCGACGTGACCGAGGGCACCGTGCGCGCCTGCGTGTCCCTGCTGTACGTGAGCGGGCTCCTGCAGGACGGCCCGGCCGGCGGCGAGGTGGGGCTGATCCCGTCCGAGGTCACCGACTACCTGGGCCGGAACCTGGACACGACACGGGTCAACCGCAACCGGATCGAGGCGTGCGAGCGGCTGGCGCAGGCCCGCGTGCTGATCGCCGGGCCCGGGCCGCTCAGCGACCGGCTCCGCAACGAGCTGGCGACGGCGGGCGTCGACGCGCACGGGTGGACCGGCCCGGAGATGAGCCTCGGGGCCGGCGACTTCGTGGTCGCCGTCGACGACGGGGACGCACGCGCGCTGGCGGAGCTGGACGAGTCGTGCCGCCGGGCCGGGGTCAGCTGGCTGCGTACCGCGGCCGGAGAGCGCACGGTCGAGGTGGGTCCGCTGTTCAACGCCCGGCACACCTGCTGCCACGGGTGCTTCTCCGCGGGGCGGTCCGTGCCGGCCGGCGTGCCGTCGCCGCTGCGCGTCGCCACCTGGGCGGCGCTGACCGCGACCGAGGTCGTGCACCTGCTGTCGCGGGTCGGCGTGACGCCGGCGTTGTCCGGCGGCACCGTGTACGACCTCGACGCCTGGACGCAGTCGACCGTCGGCGCGTACCGCCGGCCCGGCTGCCCACGGTGCCTGCCGACCGGCCTGCCCGCGCAGGCGGACGGCCCGGCCCTGGCCCACGTGTACGAGCAGGCGGTGGCGTTCCCGCCGCGCGAATGGCTCAACCCCAAGGACCATCAGGTGCACTACCGGCCGGCGAACGCGGCCCTGCAGCGGTACAACAAGGAGTACCGGGCCGCCCCGCGGGTCGCGCTGAACGGCGGGCAGCCGGGAGCCGGGCCCGGCCTGACCCGCACGGACCTGTCCGCGCTGCTACTGCGGACCGCCGGGCTGCGCGACGACCCGTCGGCCGTGCCCGGCCAGGTGAGCCGGTGGGCGCCGACGGGCGGGAACCTGGGCTCGGTGCAGGCGTACCTGCTCGCGCTCGACGTGACCGGGCTCGAGCGCGGCTGGTACTTCTACCAGCGCGGCGACCACAGCCTGGCGCGGATCCGCGCCCTGTCCACGGCGGACGGCGAGGTCGCGGCGGTCTGCCCGGCGCTGGCGCCGGAGCATCCGGCGGCGCTGCTCGTCCTGACCGGCGCGCTCGGCCTGGTCGCGGCGAAGTACCACGACTTCGCCTACCGGCTCGTCTGCCTCGACGCCGGGGTGGCGCTCGCCCAGCTGTCCGCCGTCGCCGACGGGTACGGCCTGGCGGCGCGGCTCGCCGACCGCTGGGACGACACGGCGCTCGGCGCGGCGCTGCGCCTGGAGGGCAACGCCGAACCGGTGACCGCGGTGGTGGCACTCAACCTGAGGAACGACGATGACCCCAAGCACTGAGACACTCGGCGCACCCGCACGCGATGAGCGGCTCCGGCTGCTCGAGCGGCTGCTGGCCGACACCCGGCTGGACGCCGAGGCGGCCGGCCGGCCGCGGACCCCGGTGCCCGCGGAACTCCGCCGCGCACCGGAGGACGGACCGCTGACCCCGCTGCCGCCGCCGGCCGCCCCGCGCGCCGTCCTGGACGACGTGCTGCCGGGGCGCACCGCGGTCCGCGACTACGGGTATGCACCCATGTCCGGCGCGGACCTGTCCGCCATCCTCACCGCCGCCGACCGGATGGACGCGGGCGGGTGGCCGGCGGAGCGGGCCGCCGGGGTCGACCTGGAGCTGTACTGCGCGGCCTGGCGGGTGACCGGAGTGGACACCGGGCTGTACCGGTACCTGCCCCGCCAGTCGGCGCTGTGCCGGGTCGCGAGCCTGCCGGACGGTCCCGAGGCCGAGGACCTCGTCATGCAGCGGGAGTTCGCCCAGGCGGCGGCCCTGCTCGTCATCACGGGCAACCTGGCCGCCGCACTCGCCCGCAACGGCAGCCACGGCCACCGGCTGCTGCTCACCCGGGCCGGCGCCGCCGGGCACGCCGCGTGGCTGACCGCGCTGCGCCTCGACCTCGTCGGCACCGTCTTCGCCGGCCTGCTGCCGCACGTCCTACGGGAACGCGCGGCCGCGGACGGATACCACCGGGCCGCGCTGTTCGCGTTCGCCGCCGGGCCCCCACAGCGGCAGTGACGGCACAGCACCGGTACCCAGTCTGGGGTCCCGCTCGCAAGGCGACGGGCCTCGGCCGGCGGCATATCGGCCGACCGGAACCTGCATGTAAACGACACATCGAAGGAGCTGAGTCGCATGCAAAGTGAACTGTCCGGGCCCGAGGTGTTCGAAGAACTGGACCTCTGGCTGGAAGACGACCTGACCGCCGAGCAACTGCCGACCGTCGTCAGCGCATCTCTGCTGGGTAGCGGCGGATGTGGCGGCTGTGGCGGCTGCCGTGGCTGCCGCGGATGTGGCGGCGGCTGCGGCGGCTGCCGTGGATGTGGCTGCGGCGGATGCCGCGGATGTGGCTGCGGCGGATGCCGCGGATGTGGCGGCGGCTGCGGCGGATGCCGTGGCTGCGGCGGCTGCAAGTAGGGCTCACCACGGCCGGGGGCGTGCCATTGCGGCGCGCCCCCGGTCGGCCGTATCCCCCGATGAGAGGAAAGACGGAGGCGCCGATGTCCACAGAATCCACGACAGCAGCCGTGCCCGACTGGCTCGACCGGCCCGTGGAGCTGGCGCCGCAGGTCACCCTCGTGGAGGGCGCCGAGGGCCATTCCATGCTGTTCAACGCCGAGACCGGCACCTACGTTCGGCTGAGCCGGACCGGCGCGAAGGTGGTGCCGCTGCTGGACGGCACCCGCACGGGGACGGCGCTGCTGGAGGCCGCCAGCCGGTCGCGCGGACCGGACGGCGTACGCGACCGCGCACCGATCCTGCTGTCGTTCCTCACCGACCTGAGGGCGGCGGGAGTCCTGTCGGAGCCGCCCGAGCCGCTGCGCGGCCGCCAGCTGCTGGTGGCCCGGATCATCCAGGCCACCCCACGGGTGCGGGTTCCGGCGCGGCATCTGAACCTGTTTCTGCGGCCGCCAGCCATGGTGCTCGCCCGCTTCCCCCGGACCACCACGACCCTCGGGCTGATGATCGCCGCCGCCTCCATGGTCTCCGTCTTCACGTCGATGACCCTGCCGGCGCCGTACACGTTCATCGGCCCGCCCTGGCTGCTGATCATCGCGGTGTTGCTGGTGCAGGCCGCCGTGCACGAGATGGGTCACGCCACGGTGTGCCTGGCGCTGGGCGTACCCGTACGCGAAGCCGGCATTAAGCTGTTCTGCCTGCTCATCCCGCTGACCTACGTGGACCGGACGGACGCGTACCGGCTCCGGTCCCGGTCCGCGCGCACCGCCGTGGCGCTGGTCGGACCGGGGATCGACCTGGCCGCCGCGGGACTGACCAGCCTGTTGATCGCGGTGGACCCGGTGCGGTTCGGCGAGCTGCGCTGGCTGCTCGGGATGCAGCTGTTCCTCGTCGTCAACAACCTCAATCCGCTGCTGCCCGTCTCCGACGGCCATCACGCCATGGAGGCGGCCCTCGGGGAGCTGAACCTGCGGAACCGCGCCTTCACCTACCTGGGACACCTGCTGTTCCGGCTCCCGCTGTCGGCGGCGCACCAGTCGATACCGGCGCGCCGGCGCCGCATGTACCTGGCCTTCGGGATCATCAGCGCCAGCTACCTGTGCCTGGTGCTCACGATGATCGCGATGAACTACTACCACCTGTTCATGCAGGCCACCAGCTAGCCGCCCGCCGCGGGTTTCGTGCTGAGGACCTCGCGGACCTGCTCCGCGGCGCGCAGGATGCTCTCGCTGATGAAGTCGCTGAAGCGGGCGATGTTCTCCAGCCGGGCGGCGGCCGGGGTGCCGGGGCCGAGGATGCCGACGCCCTGCCGTGCGGTCGCGGCGACCTGGGCAGGCCGAGAGCAACATCGAGCTCGGCCGGCTCTCCCGCGAGCGCGAGCTCGGCCCCGTGCTGGACGACATCGCCGTCCCGGCGCGGTACGTGGTCGCCTCGGGGACGTCCCTGGGGAGCCGCGGGGACGAGCAGGAACGGATCCGCGCCGGCCTCGACGCGGTGACCGCCCGCAACCCGAACATCCGCATCCACGCCAAGGTCGCCGGCAACCACGGCGCGATCCCGCGCGAGGATTTCCGCGCCGTCGCCGAGGCCGTACGGGAGGTCGCCGCCGACGGCGGCCGGCGCTGAACCTCACCGGCGGGCCTGCCCGGCCCGCCGGTGAAGTGCTTAGCCGCGCTCGGCCGTTGCCGATGGGTTGGGCTGCCCCGCCCGCGACACCCCGACCCGCGTCGGACGCCACGGCGGTGACACAGGGCCTGGGAAGGGAGGTGCGCCGGTCATGGACAGTGCACACACCGCCATGCCCGTCGACACCCCGGCCGAGCGGCAGCTGAAGGAGCAGGCGGCGCTGCGCCGGGCGGTCCGGACCGACCGGGTGTTCTGGGCCGCGGTCGCCGCCGGGCTGCTCTGGCTCGGGCTGTACGCCGCGGCAACCGCCCTGTCACAGGGCGACGAGGAACAGACCCGGTTCGTCGGCTCCGTGCTGTACCTGGTTCCGGTCGCCGCCGCGACCGTGGCCGGCGGGTTCGCCGCACGCGCGACCCGCGGCCGGGCACGGACCATGTGGCGCATCCTGTTCGCCTCGACGGCCTGCTGGCTGGCGGGCGACCTCTGCTGGGCGGTGTACGCCTACGCGTACCCGGACGGCGGGCCGGACCCCTCGCTCGCCGACGTGGCATACCTGGCGAGCAACGTGCTTACCGTCCCGGCGATCGTGATCGGGTTCGGCGGCGCCCACGCCCTGCGCCACGTGCGTGGCCTGCTCGACGCGGCGCTGATCGCCGTGGGGCTGGGCGCGGTCGGCTGGCCGTTGCTCATCGCACCGCTGCTCTCCGGCGGCGCCGACCTCGCCGCCGTGGTCTCCAGCGCGTACCCCGTGCTGGACGTCGCGATCCTCGCGATCATGGCCGCGGTCGGCCTGGCCGGCCACCGCATGGTCCCGTACCCGGTGCTGCTGATCGCCGCGGCGTACCTGACCGCCACGGTCGCGGACGGCGGGTACACCTATGTCGCGGTGGTGCGCGAGTACTCCGACGGGAGCTGGCTGAACCTCGGCTTCCAGGCCGAGGCCGTACTGCTCGTCCTGGCCGCCCTGGTGGCGGTGCGCCACCGGGGCGAGGCGCAGGTGGCGCGCATCGACCGCGACGTCACCTTCCCGGCGGTCCTCGTCGCCGCGCTCGCCGTCGCCGCGCTCGTCGCCGTCGAGCAGGCCCGCCACCAGCGGCTCGGGAACGGCACCCTGGTGATCGCCGCGGTCCTCTTCGCCGGGCTGCTGGTCCGCCAGGTGCTGACCACCCGCGACCGCACGCGGCTGGCCCGCGACCTGCAGGCGGCGCTGCGCGAGCAGGAGCGCCTGGCGGTGACCGATCCACTCACCGGCCTGTACAACCGGCGGTTCTTCCAGGAGATGCTCAAGCTCGAGTCCGAGCGCTCCGCCCAGTCCGGCCGGCCGATGGCGGTGGTCATCCTCGACATCGACCACTTCAAGCGCGTCAACGACCGGTACGGCCACCCGGCCGGCGACGCGGTCCTGGTGCACGTCGCCGACCGGCTCCGCCAGACGGTGCGGGGCAGCGACATCGTCGCCCGCTTCGGCGGCGAGGAGTTCGTGTGCCTGCTGACCGGCGCGGACGAGGCGGCGGCGCTCGAACTCGCCGAACGGCTGCGCGGCGCCCTGTGCCGCGTCCCGGTCGACATCGGGCCGGGCCGGGCCGTCTCGGTCACCGCCTCCGTCGGCCTCGCCGCCACCCCGGCCGAGGCCGGCCGGACCACCGTCGACCCCGACCACCTCGTCGCGGAGGCCGACCGCGCCCTGTACGAGGCCAAGAGCAACGGCCGCGACCGGGTGGTGAGCGCACACCGGGCCGAGGTGCCCGCCTAGCTCGGCGCGGCGTCCCTGACGAAGACGATCCCGTCGTAGCGGGCCACGTGCGCCGGATCCATCGGTGAGTAGCCGTACCAGGGCGACACGCGGGGAGCGGGCGCCAGGTCGCCGACGACGGCGGCGAGCCGGCGGGCGTCGACGACGTAGCGGTCCTCCGGTAGCGCGTACAGGAGCCCCTCGACGGTGTCCGGGGGTGGTGTCTGCACGCCGTGGTGGCGGATCG
Source organism: Actinoplanes sp. NPDC049118 (assembly GCF_040648555.1). NCBI lineage: Bacteria > Bacillati > Actinomycetota > Actinomycetes > Micromonosporales > Micromonosporaceae > Actinoplanes > Actinoplanes sp. NPDC049118. Next base: position 48,343 of record NZ_JBEZDY010000013.1, on the reverse strand, counting down.
TGCCGAGGGCCGTGGCCAGGACGGCGTACTCCGCGCCCAGCCGGGCGCTGATGATCGCCCCGGCGCTCCACCACTCCAGCGGCAGGTCGCCCAGCCGCATGCTGCTCCGGTCCCGCTGCAGGTGGCCGTTGTGGGCGCTCACCAGCGCCGGGCCCCGCTCGGCGAGGGCGAGCAGGTTGGCGGCCATCATCGAATCCCGTACGCCGAGCAGCCACGCCATGCGCCTCGGCGACGTGTCGGCAAACCAGAAGTGGTACCGCAGCAGCCCGGTGGCGGTACGCCCGTACATGCGTGCCCGCTCCCACTCGTCCGGCGAGGACGTCGCGATCAGGTGCGGCGTCTGCGCGTCGAGCAGGGCCACCAGGTCGTCGGCGAGCAGCCGCAGCTCCCTGGCCTCGGGCGCCTGCCCCACGGACCGGGACGGGTCCATCATCGCGGCGGGATCGGTCCACGGCTCGTCGGCGCCGAGCAGGCGGTCGAGCGTTTCCGCGGTACAGGGAAGCAGGCCGCCGCCGACCCGGGCGGCGAGGTATCCGTGGAGTCCGGTGAGAGCCTGCCGCGGGCTCGCGGCGCCGGTGATCTCCAGCGGGCCGTCGAAACCGGCGAAGCGCAGCCGCTCCGGCGCGGGCCGGCCGTCGTTGTGGGCGCGCATCCAGCGCACCAGCTCGCGGTTGCCCGCGAAGGCGCCCCAACCGTGGCTGAAGCCGCGCTCCATGACCTCGTCGAGGTCGCCCGCGCCCGAGGTGACGTAGTCGTCCACGACCAGGCTCATCATGCAGTCGCTCTCGATCGTGATCGTGCGGTAGCCCTCCCGCTCGACGAGTTGCCGGAAGAGTTCGTTGCGCAGGCCGAGCAGAGCCTCCTCGCCGTGGGTGGGCTCGCCCAGGGCGAGCAGCCGCGGCCGTGCCGCAAGCAACGCCATGACGGCGGCGGCGTCGACGGCCTGGACGGCGTCCTTGATAGCAGCGGTCATACCCTCAACGGTATCGTTGAACCCACGGTTGAGACTCCCCCGCGATATCGGCAGGACATTGACGCGAAACCCTCAAAGCAGCGGACGGCTCAGGCCGGTCGACCTGGCGCGCGGGCACGGCCTGTCGACGCAGGCGGTCAGGAACTACGAGGCGGCCGGCATCCTTCCGGCGGCCGTGCGCACCCCGCACGGCTACCGGACCTACACGCCGCTGCACGCGCTGGCGCTGAGCACGTTCCTCGCCCTGGTGCCCGGGCACGGCCACCGGACGGCCACGTCGATCATGCAGGCGGTCAACCGGGGCGCGACCGGGGACGCGCTGCAGCTCATCGACGAGAGCCACGCCCAGCTTCTCGACGACCGCCGCACCCTCCGGGCCGTCGAGGCCGCGCTCGGCGATCTCAGCCCCGTGCCGCAGGAACGCGGCGACACGTTCGTCGGCCCCCTGGCGAGAAGGCTCGGCATGCGCCCGGCCACGCTGCGCAAGTGGGAACGCGCCGGCCTGGTCCGGCCGCGCCGCGACCCGCAGACCGGCTACCGGGTGTACTCCGCGGCCGACGTGCGCGACGCCCTGCTCGTGCACCAGCTCAGGCGGGGCGGCTACCCGCTGGAGCGGATCGCCCCGGTGATCGCCCAGGTCCGCTCCGCCGGCGGCGTCGCGCCGCTCGAGTCGATGCTCCTCGACTGGCACGCCCGCCTCTCGGCCAGAGGCCGCACCATGCTCACCGGCGCCGCCGCGCTGGACGCCTATCTCGGCTGCCGCTGACCTAGTCGATCACCCGCCCGGCCCATACGACCGCGGCATTCGCCCGCCGCGTCGTCGCAAGAACCTGAGGTTCAAGGCTTGCAGACTTAATAAACTCAAGGTGATACTTGAAAAAATAAAGGAGACCGCGTGGAGTGGCAGGAACTCACGAAGCTGACCAGGGGGCAGCCGCTCGTCGTCGAGCGGGTCAGGCTGGCGGACACCGGCGTGGCCATCGAGGGCGCCTTCGAGCTTCCGCAGCTCGCCGCGCTCAGCGTCGAGGACCAGGTGTTCGTCACCGCCTTCGTCCGCTGCCACGGCTCCATCAAGGAGATGGAGCGCATCTTCGGGGTCAGCTACCCCACCATCAAGAACCGGCTCAACCGGATCGGGAGCGGCCTGGAGTTCGTCGACACCGATCCGGCGCCCTCGCGCTCCGAGGTGATCGATCGCCTCAAGCGCGGCGAGATCACGGCCGCCGAGGCGATCCGGGAGCTGGAGGCCCTGCCGTGATCCCCAGCCTGGCAGTGGTCCGGGTGGGTGGCCGCCGCGGCGCCGTCCGGCTCTGGCTGCCGCTGTTCCTGCTCTGGCCGCTGTTACTGCCGCTCGCCGTCGCCGGCCTGTTCGTGGCGCGGGTGTACGGCGTCGCCACGGCGGGCGCGCTGCGCGCCGCCTGGCGGTCGGCCAGCGGACTGCGGGGCCTGCACGTCGAGGTCGACGGCCCCGGTGCCGCGTTTCTGGTCCGCTTCATCTAGCACGGAGGAGAAGACATGAGCGACAACCGCCTGCAGGTGCTGCAGATGCTCGCCGACGGCCAGGTCAGCGCCGAGGAGGCGGACGGCCTCATCGCCGCGCTGGACAGGCAGCACGCCGCCGCGCCGGCCGCCCGCGCCGCCGAGGTCGGCACGGCCGGTCCGCGGTACCTGCGCATCCTGGTCGAGGAGCACGAGACCGGCGACGACGGGCCGACGAAGGTGAACATCCGCGTGCCGTTCCAACTGCTGCGCGCCGGGGTACGGCTGGCCAGCCTGATCCCCAACGGCGCCAAGGACCAGGTCAACGAGGCGCTCCGCAAGAACGGCGTACCCATCGACGTCACCCAGCTCAAACCGGAGGACCTCGACGAGCTGGTGGTCCACCTGGCCGAGCTCACCATCGACGTCGAGGAGAAGGACACCAAGGTGAGGATCTTCGCCGAGTGAGCGCGGCGCGGATCCGGGTCAGCCGAGGCCGGCCCGGATCCGCGGCGGCCGGTTGTTCAGCCGGACGCCGCCGGCGCCGGGCCGGTCGCGCCGGTGTCGTCGCGGGCTCCGCGCCGGGCGATCACGAGCGCCGCGGCGAGGGCGAGGAGGCCGGCGACCGCGCAGGCCGGCGCCAGACCCGCGGGAAGCCGCCCGCCCGGACCGTCCACGATGTAGGGACCGGGCGCGCCGCTGTCATACGCCAGGACCTGCTGGAGGTCGCCGTAGAGGACGAAGACGGGGACGGCCGCCGCGGCGAAGGCCGCCGCCACCAGCGCCGCCGCCACCCTGCGGCGGGATCGGCCGCCGCGGCGCAGCCGGTAGGCGAACGCCGCCGCGACGAGCCATCCGGCGACCGCGCCGAGGAGCAGCCCGGCGACGGTCAGGGGCCGGACGGCGGCTGACTCGTCGGCCGACACCCCCAGCAGCTGGTCCGTTCGCCCCTCGACGCCGCGCCGGGCGTCGGCGGCCACGGTCGTGCTGTCGCCGGTCAGCGACAGCCCGTCCTTGGTCGCCTCGAACCGCACGGACCGGGTGGGCACCGTGACGTACGGGTCCTCGGTGATGTCGACGACGATCCCGCCGGTCGTCTCGCGCAACGTCGTCGTCCGCCACCCGGCCGCGGCCAGGGCGTTCCGGACGCGTTCGGCGGAGTAGGCCGAGGCGACGGTCACCCTCGTGTCGAGGACCGGGCCGTTCATCGCCGTCTCCCACGGGTAGGCGGCGACGTCGGACCGGCTGCCGCCGGCCGCGTCGGCGGCGAGGGCGCGCAGGACGTCGGCGGACGGCACGGGGGTGGCCGTCCGCCAGCCCAGCCGGTTGCCCGCCGCGGCACCCAGCGCGCCGACGGCGACCGCGGCGAGCACGGCGGCGACAAGTGCGAGCGGCCGCCCGGCGGGCAGCCGGAACCGCTGCCGCAGGCCGCACGCCACCAGGTGCAGCGCCTGCGCCGCGGCCGGCCGGCCGCGGCCGGGCTCGGCCAGGTCCAGCAGCGTCGTGACGATCTCCGCACCGTGCCGCCGGCGGTACGGGCCGGGGTAGGCCAGGAGCAGCCGGCGGTAGCGGCGTTCGAGCCGTGCGGGGGACGCGGTCATCGGATCACCCCGAGGCTGACGACGGCGAAGGCGGTTCGCCCGCGCGGCCTGCTCAGCCGGGTCGCGGCGGCGTCGGCGTGCCGGCGCAGCCGCTCCACCTGTGCGGCGAGCGCGGCCGCGCCGGCGTCGGTGAGCCGATGGTACCGGCGCAGCCGACCGTCGACGGCCTCCTCGCGGTCGACCTCGACGAGGCCCTGTTCGGTGAGGCGGTCCAGGGCGCCGTAGAGCGTGCCCGGCCGCAGCACGACGTCGCCGCCCGACAACTCGTCGACGGTGCGGATCACGCCGTAGCCGTGCATGGGTTCCGCGGCCAGCGCGGTCAGGATCAAGAAGGTCGGTTCCTGCATGGACCCCACGCTACGTCGGACGTTATATAACGTCAACCGTAGTATTAGCCCGGGAGGAAGCCCTCGGCGCCGAGCCACGCCTCGCACGCCTGCGCCCAGCGGGCGGTGTGCGCAATGTGGACCTCGCCGTGCCCGCCGAAGGCCACCCCGTTCGCCAGGCCGAGCCCGTGCCGGCCCCGCGGATAGATGTGCAGCTCCACCGGGATGCCGGCGTCGAACAGCGCGCTCGCGTAGGCGAGGGCGTTCGGGAACCCGGGCGGATCCTCGGCGGTGGCCCACAGGAACGTCGGGCAGGTGGCGGCGTCGATGTTGCGCGCCGGCGACAGCTCGTCGCGCAGCTCCATCCGGCCGTCGAGGATCCACTCCACCGGAGCATCCGGCAGCAGGTGCAGGTCCGCCGGCGAATAGGCGAGGATCGCGAAGTCCGGCCGCGGCGGCGGCGCGGCGAGCCGCTCCGTCGACAGCACCGTGCCGGTCGCGAGCAGGCCGGCGAGATGCCCGCCGGCGCTCGAGCCGATGACGCCGACACGCCCGTCCACGTCCAGTCCGTGGCCGCCGTCGCGGATCCGGTACAGGGCCGCGCGGCAGGACTCGAGCGGTGCGGGGAAGCGGTGTCCGGTCATCAGCGGGTACCGCAGGACGAAGGCGTGCAGCCCGATGCCGCTCAGCCAGCGCGCGTAGCCCTCGCCCTCGTGTTCGGTGTGGAACCGGTACCCGCCGCCGGGCAGCACCAGCACCGCCGGCCGGCGGCCGGCGAATCGTTCGTGGCACGGGTAGACCGTGATGTCGGGCTCGCCGGCGGCATGGTCGCGCCGCGCGGTGGCGGTCGGTTCGGTGCTCATCGTTCCCTCTCGTCGTCCGTGGTGACGACGGAGGCGGCGACTTCTGGTCTGGGCACGGGCCGGCGGCAGCGCGCACCCACCCGGCGGCGGGGGCGAGCGGGGGATTCCGGATAGGCCCGACCGGTGAGCGACGCGCGGAACGCGTCCTGGCTCAGCGGCGGCTGAAGTCGCTGCCTCCATCGTGTCGGCCCATCCGGGGCACGCCACGAACCTAGCACCGGATATGGCGGGCGCTCAACGCCGCCGGCGGGCACCATGGTCGCGTGCCGAACGACAGCCAGCCCGAGCTGCGCCCCGAATATCCCATCCGAACCGCACGCCTGCTGCTGCGTCCCCTGACGGAACGCGATGTAAAGGCGCTGCTGGCGTACCGCGCCCGGCCGGAGGTCTGCCGCTACGTCCCCTTCGAGCCGATGGACCGGCAGATGATCCTCGACCGGCTCGCCGGGCCGTGGGCCCGCACCGCGCTCACCGACGAGGGGCAGTCCCTGACCCTCGGTGTCGAGCTAGCCGGGACGGGTGAGCTGGTCGGGGACGTGGTCCTGTTCTGGCACAGCCGCGAACACCGGGGCGGAGAGATCGGGTACGTCGTCAGCCCGGAGTTCGCCGGTCGGGGTTACGCGACCGAGGCGGCCGCCGCCCTGCTGCGGCTGGGCTTCGGCGAGCTGGGCCTGCACCGCATCGTCGCGCGCGTCGACGAGCGCAACGAGGCCTCCGCGGGGCTGGCGCGCCGGCTCGGGATGCGCCAGGAGGCCCGCCTGGTCCACAACGAGCTGTTCAAGGGCGAGTGGAGCACCGAGCTCGACTTCGCCATGCTCGCCGACGAGTATCCGGGCCCCGGGCAGGGTGGCGGCGCCGCCACGTAGCCGGATCTCAGCCGACTCGGGCCAGGAACTCCAGGCTGCGCCGCAGGATCAGGGCCGACGTCTCCGGCTGGTACTCCTCCAGGCTGCTGTCGGTGCTCAGGTGCGCCGAGCCCGGGTACAGGAAGAGGGTCCCGTCCTTGGCGGCCGCCGCCAGGTCCCGCGCGACGTCGACCTCGCTCCACTCGTCCTCCTCGGCGACGTGCAGTTGCAGCGGCACCAGGGCCGGCCACTGCTCGCCGAACGTCGAGGCCGGCACCCCGCCGTGGTAGATGAGCGCGCCGAGCGCGCCGGGCCGGGTCTGCGCCAGCTTCTGCGCGGGCATCGCGCCCAGGGAGAAGCCCGCGTACACGACGTGGTCCGGCACGCCGGCGACCGCGGCGACACCGCGCGCGATGATCTCGTCCATGCCGATCTCCTGGGCGTGCGCCACCCCGGCTTCGAGGCTGTCGAAGGTCACCCCGGCGTAGAGGTCCGGCACGGTCACCGTGTGGCCCGCGCCGCGGAGGTGGTCGGCGAAGGCGTGCACGCCCGCGGTCAGGCCCTGTGCGTGGTGGAAGAGGACGACATCAGTCATCTGGCGATCCTCGTGCGGTCCGGCCCGGACGGCAAACCGGCCACGCCGGTGGCGGCCCGGATCGCCGAGATGAAGGCGGCCACCGCGGGGTGGCCGGCCGCGCCCCTGCGGTAGGCGATCCGGTTGCGCCGGCGGGTCGGCAGCGGGATCAGCCGTACGCCGGCAGGCGGGCTCGCCGCGGCCAGTTCGGGCACCACCGAGACGCCCTGGCCCGCCGCGACCAGCGCCAGCACCGTGGCGAAGTCGTCGGCCTGGTGCCGCGCCCGCGGCGTGAACCCGGCCGCCCGGCACACGTGCAGCGTCGCCGTGTGGCACAGCGTGCCGGGGCTGGCCAGGATCCAGGCGGCGTCGCGCACCTGGTCGAGGGCGGCGAAGGCGCCCGCGGCGGGCACCGCGAGGAACACCGTCTCGTCCAGCAGGGGCGTCGCGTCGAGCACCGGGTCCGGCTCGACCGGCACGACGTCGTAGTCGTGCAGCAGGCCGACGTCGAGGCGCCGCTCGCGCAGCGCGGCCGGTACGCACACCGGGTCCAGTTCGGTCACCATCAGCTCGAGCCCCGGATGGCGCCGCCCCAGCCGGACCAGCGCATCCGGTAGCAGGGTGCGGACCGCGGTCGGGAACGCGCCGATGCGCAGCGGTCCCGACAGGCCGGCGGTCACCGCGGCGAGCGCCGCCGACGTCTGTTCCAGGGCCGCGAGCACCGTCTCGGCGTGCTGCACCAGCACGTGCCCCGCCGCCGTCAGGGCGACCCGGCGGCCGGTGCGTTCCAGCAGCGCCACGCCCGCCTCCCGCTCCAGCGCCGACAGCTGCTGGGAGACCGCCGACGGGGTGTACGCGGCCGCCTGCGCGACGGCGGCGATGGTGCCTAGCCGGGACAGGTCGCAGAGCAGCCGCAGGCGGCGCACGTCGAGCATCAGCACAGCTTACGTTCGATCGCAGAAACGTGAACTGGACCTGATGGTCGGTCCTGCCGGACGCTGAGGACCATGACCTTCTCCGGTGTGTACGTACCGCTGATCACCCCGTTCGACGCCGCGGGGGCCGTGGCGCTGGACGCCCTGGAGGGCCTCGCCAACGACGCGCTGCGGGCCGGCGCGGCGGGCCTGGTGGCCCTGGGCACGACCGCGGAGCCGGCGGCGTTGAGCGCCGAGGAGCGGCGGGCCGTCGTCGAGGTGGCAGCGCGGGTGTGCCGGGAGCGCGGCGCGCAGCTCCTGGTCGGGGCCGACTCGGCGCCGGCGGTGGCCGCCCTGCGGGGCGTGGCGGGGGCGTTGAGCCTGGTGCCGCCGTTCCTGCGCCCGGGCGAGGACGGCGTCGTCGCCCACTTCGAGGCGCTGGCGGCCGCCGCGACGGTGCCGCTCATCGTCTACCACGTGCCGTACCGGACCGGGCAGCACCTGTCCACCGGGGCGCTGCGCCGGATCGCGGCCGTTCCCGGGGTCGCGGGGATCAAGTACGCCAACGGCGGGATCGACGCCGGCACGGCCGACCTGCTGGCGGACCCGCCGGACGACTTCGCGGTGCTCGGCGCCGACGACGCCGTCATCTCGCCGCTACTGGCCATGGGCGCGCACGGCGGCATCCTGGCCTCCGCCCACCTCGCGACCGCGGACTTCGCCGGCCTGGTCGCGGCCTGGCACGCCGGTGACGCCGTACGGGCGCGGGCGCTCGGTAGCCGCCTGGCCGCGCTGTCGATGGCGTTGTTCGCCGAGCCGAACCCGACCGTGATCAAGGGTGTGCTGCACGCGCTGGGCCGCATCCCGACGGCCGCGGTGCGCCTGCCGTTGCTGCCCGCTAGCCCGGCGACCGTCGGGGCCGCCTGCCGGCTCGTAGCGGATCCGGCCCCGGTGCGCTGAAGGATCCCGCGCCGGCACCCGGCCGGGTCACGCCGGCGCTGCCCTCTCCTCCTGCTCGAGATGCAACCGTGGCCGAGCTCGCCGGGCGGCGGGGATCAGCCCAGGACGCGGCGGCTCTCCGCGAGGACCGGCGCGGAGGCCAGCGGGGCCCAGGACTCGAAGAGGGTGCGCAGCGCGGCGCCGTGGCGCTCGGCGATGCCCGGGTCCCGCTCGACCACGTCGAGTTCGTTGACGATGGTCAGGTCGGTGAACGGCTGAACCTGATCCGGCGCGAGGTCCAGCGCGAGACCGGTGAAGCGGTCCCACACCCGGCGGGTCTCGGGCAGGGCCTTCCAGCTGCGGGAACGGTCGCAGGCGCCGTAGAGGTGGATCAGGGTCTCGGCGCGCTCGCCGACCAGGTCGCGCAGCGTGGCGCGGTCGGTGGGCGCCAGCAGGGCCAGGTCGAAGCCGTCGGTGCCGTAGGCGGCGTGTGCCAGCCCGGCGAGTCGCACGTCGGGGCCGTGACCCAGCGCGCCGAGCCGGTCGTGGACGCGGCCGAGGTGTGCGTAGAGGGTGCCGCCGGGGTGATCGACGGTCTCGGCGCCGCGCTCGCGCAGCCACGCCCGCACGGCCTGCTCGGTGCTCACGGCATCGACGCTCATGGCATCGACCCTAGGCGCGCGGGGCGCGGGGCGGACTGCGCGGTTGGTCACAGCGCCGCGGCGGTCCGGCTCAGGGCGGTTCGGGGCCGTCCGGTTCCGGCGGGCGCCAGCCGCGGCGGCGGCCACGGCGCAGCGCGGCGGCGGCCACGACGCCCAGCACGACGACGCCGGCGCCGACCGCGGCCACGACCAGCGACAGGTCCTGTGCGCGGGCGCGGCGGGCCGTCAGGGCCACGGTGGCCGGGTCCTCGGTGTGCACGACGGCCGGCGCCGGGGCCGCCGGCCGGTCCGGGCCGAGCGTCTCGGTCAGCGCCCGGTACGGGTTCACGACGCCGAAGCCGTACCGGTCGCTGCGGCGCCCGCCGGGCGCCGGGTCGGCGGTGGCGATGATCCGGCGGGCGACCTGCGCCGGGGTCAGCGTCGGGAACCGCTGCCTGATCAGCGCCGCGGTCGCGGAGACGAACGGCGCCGCGTAGCTGGTGCCGTCGCCCCGGGCGTGGCCCGAACCGGGGGCGGCGAAGGTGACCTGTACGCCGGGTGCGGTCACGTCCACCCAGTCGCCGTGCTGGGAGAAGTCGCCGGCCACGCCGTCCGCGCCGATCGCGCCGACTCCGATGACGTCCGGGTAGGACGCCGGGTACGGCCGCGGGTTCGCCTCGCCGGCCCGGCCGTGGTTGCCCGCCGCGGCGACCACCACCACGCCGGCGGCGACGGCGCGGGCCACGGCGTCGCGGACCCGGTCGTCGTCGGCGGTCATCACCAGGGACATGTTGATGACGTCGGCATCGCCCTGGTCGACCGCCCAGTCGATCGCGTCGGCGAAGCGGCCCGGGTCGGCGGGCTCGCCGCCGCGGGCGCCGCCCTCGGTGTCGGTCTGCTCGCTGACGCGGATCGGCACGATCGTCACGCCGGGCGCCAGGCCCCGCGGGCCGGCGCCCTCGGCCGGCCGCGCGGCGATGATGCTGGCCACCGCCGTGCCGTGGCCTATGCAGTCCTGCCGGCCGTTCGGTTCGCCGTGCAGGAAGTCGCGGCCCGCGGCGACCTGGTCGCGCAGCTGCGGGTGGCGTGCGTCCACACCGGAGTCGATGACCGCGACGCGCATCCCGGCGCCGGTGGCGAACGGCGCGAGCCGCCCGGTGTCGAACAGCTGCTCCTCATACGGCTCGGCCTTGCTGACCTGGGCGGCCTCGGGCGGGTTCGCGCACTCGGCGGCCCGGGCCCGGGCGGGTGCTGCGGGCAGCAGGACGGCGGCCGACACCGCGGCCGCTGCCGCCAAGCTGCGCAACTGCATCCCACTCCCCCGGTGCGACGATCGGCTTGGATGCTACCGAGACGCGGCCCGCCGCGGCGACCCGCCCGGGTTGCTGACCATGGGCTTCGATTGACCGGCTCGGACGGCCGCCGCTAAGTTGGGGTAACCATCTGCGGCGTCGTGAGGGAAACCGGTGTGAATCCGGTGCGGTCGCGCCACTGTGAACGGATCCCCCGGGAACCGTGAGTCAGAACGCTCACACGTACGCAGGCCTGTTGAACGGGACGCGTCATCCCGGTAGGAGGTCTTACCCCTTATGTCAGATATCCAGGCGGTTCGCCCGCTGAGCACGCCCGCCGTCTCCCCGCGGGTGCTCGTGACCGCCGTCGGCGTCGTCGTGCTGCTTCTGCTGCTCGCCTACCTGGTCGCGTTCGACCAGGGCGCGATCTCCCGCGGCGGGATGTACCTGCACGAGCTGATGCACGACGGCCGGCACCTGCTCGGTGTCCCGTGTCACTGACGGGTGACCGCCCCGCGCCGACCTACGGCGCCATCCTGCTGCGGGGACTGCTCGCGGGCCTGATCGCCGGCCTGCTGGCGGGGGTCTTCGCCTACTCGACCGGTGAGAGCCGGATCGACGCCGCGATCGCCATCGAGGAGGCCGCCGCCGAGCCCGCCGGTGCGGCCGACGACGGTCACCACGACGAGGAGCTCGTCTCCCGCGACGGCCAGCGAGGCGGGCTGTTCCTGGCCACGGCCCTCTACGGCGTCGCGATGGGCGGGCTGCTGGCCACCGCGTACACGTTGCTGCGCCGCAGGCTGCGCACCCCGAGCGACACCCGGGCCGCGATCGGCCTGGCCGGTGCGGCCCTGCTCGGCGTCGTGCTGGTGCCGTTCGTCAAGTATCCGGCGAACCCGCCCGCCGTCGGCGACCCGGCGACGATCAACCAGCGCACGATCAGCTACCTGGCGATCGTGGTGATCGGCCTGGTCGCGGTCTGGGCCGGGGTGCTCGCGTCCCGGTCGCTGCGCGCGGGCGCGCCGGAGTGGCTGCGCGCCACCGCCGCGGTCGGTGGCTTCCTGATCGTGGTCGCGATCGGCTACGTGCTGCTGCCGAGCATCGACGAGGTCCCCGACACGTTCCCGGCGAGCCTGCTGTGGGACTTCCGGATCGCCTCGCTCGGCACCCAGGCCACGCTGTGGACGGCGCTGGGGCTGGCGTTCGCGGCGCTGCTCGGCCGGCTCGGAACCCGGCACCCGGCGGCGGCGCGGGAGAAGTCCGATATCGTGGCCGTGTGAGCGGATTGCGGCTGCTCGCCGCCGCCACGACCCCGGGCCTGCGCCGCGCGGTCTTCGGCGGCGACGACGACCTCGACGAGGGCGGCCTGCGGGCCGCCCTCGCCCTATGCGACGCCGGTGACCTCGGCGGACGCGCGGACACGTGGTGCTGCGCGCCGTCGCAGGCCGCGCTGCAGACGGCCCGGGCGCTCGGCCACGACGACCCGGTCGTGGACAAGGCGCTCGCCGACCCGGACTACGGCACGTGGACGGGCCTCGGCCTGGGCGACGTGGCCGGCGCCGAGCCGGCCGGGCTGCAGGCCTGGCTCACCGACCCCGTCGCGACACCGCACGGCGGCGAGTCCCTGGCGGCCGTGCGGCTGCGGGCCGCGGCCTGGCTCGACCAGCAGGCCGGGCAGCGGATGGTCGCCGTGGCCCACCCGGTCGTGGTGCGCGCGGTGCTGACCCACGCGCTGGGCCTGCCGGACGACGCCCTGTGGCAGCTGGACGTCGCGCCGCTGTCGCTGACCCGGCTCACCCACCGGTCGGGCCGCTGGCACCTGCACCTCCCGCCGGCCGCCTAGGTGCGGTGACGCGCCGCGGGTGTGCACTCCCGGGAGGAGACACCCCTAGCCGTCCAGGCTGTCGCGGGCCCAGCGGGTCAGCAGCGACAGGACCGGGGCGCGGCCCGCGAAGATCGCCGCCGTCTCGCGGGTGTCGTAGGCGGGCCGGGCCGGGCCCCGGGCCACCGCGTGGAGCATCCGCGGGGCCAGCCAGTAGTACTTCGCCGCCCCGGTCAGCCTGATCGCCCTGCCGACCGTGGCGGCGTCGACGGCGCCGCCGAGGCCGCGCCGGTAGCCGTCGCCGACCGCGGCCGCGACCTCGTCGAGCAGCCCCACGTCGATCAGGCCGTCGAAGAACGCGTCCAGGGTCAGGTTCGCGACGTCCTCGCCGATCGCGCCCGGGCCGGTGAACGCCCAGTCGAGCAGGAGCGGACCCTTGGCGGCGAGGACCAGGTTCATCGGCCACAGGTCGTGGTGGCACAGCGTGCGCGGCAGCCGGTCGGCGGCGGCGAGCACCTCGGCCCGGCGCAGCCACAGCGTGCGCAGGTCGGCACGCAGCCGGGGTGACCAGGCGGCGGCCGCGACCCGGTGTTCCCAGTCCGGCTCGGCGAACTGTGACTGCGCGGTGGTGTAGTCGCGCAGGAAGTCCCGCGACAGCCACCCGTGGGCCGGCGGACGGCCCAGCCAGCGGGCCTGCCCGGCGCCGATCCGGTACGCGACGTCGCCGAGTTCCGCGGCGCCGCACGCGGTTGCGGGCGTGCCGGCGACGTCCTCCAGCCACAGTGCGACGGAGGAGTCGGCGCGCTCCTCGACGTCGAGCAGGCCGGGGGCGTACAGCCCGGCGTCGGCGTCGTCGACGAGATCCTGCGGCGGGCTGGGCACGCGCTCGACCGTACCGCAGCGGCGGCACTCGCCCAACCGACCATGATTGTTGGCTAGACAAATCTTTTTGTCGGTGGCAGAGTCACCGGCATGGAGAGCATCGCCGTCATCGAGGACCCGGCCGCGGCCGCGGTCAGCCTGGACCCCATCCGCAGCCGGCTGCTCGCCGAGCTGGCCGTTCCCGGCTCGGCGACGATGCTCGCCGCCAAGGTCGGGCTCCCCCGGCAGAAGGTCAACTACCACCTGCGCACCCTGGAGCAGCACGGCATGATCGAGCTGGTCGAGGAGCGCCGCAAGGGCAACGTCACCGAGCGCATGATGCGGGCCACCGCCGCCTCCTACGTGATCTCCCCGGCGACCATGGCCGCGGTCGCACCGGACCCGTCCCGGGACCCCGACCGGCTGTCGGCGCGCTGGCTGCTCGCCGTCGCCGCCCGCCTGGTCCGCGACGTCGGCGAGCTGCTCACCGGCGCCGGCAAGGCCCGGCAGCGGGTCGCCACGTTCGCGATCGACGGCGAGATCCGCTTCGCCGGCGCCGCCGACCGGGCCGCCTTCGCCGAGGAGCTGACCGTCGCCGTCACCCGGCTGGTGAGCCGCTACCACGACGAGGACGCGCCCGGCGGGCGCCGGCACCGCCTGATCGTCGCCGTGCACCCCGCCGTCACCCGGGAGGACTGAGGTGGGCAAGGACTTCGAGACCCGGCTCGACGCCGAGGTGCCGGCCACCCCCGGGCAGGTCTGGGACGCCATCGCCACGGGGCCGGGGATCAGCTCCTGGTTCGTCGGCAGCACCGAGGTCGACGGCGCGACCGTGCGGACCTCGTTCGGCGACGGCTGGATCCCCGCCGGCACGATCACCGCCTCGGACGCACCGCACAGGTTCGCGTACCGCACCGCCACCGGCGACGACGGCCGGTTCGTCGCGTACGAGTATCTGATCGAGGGCCGCGACCGGGCGAGCACCGTCCTGCGGACCGTGACCAGCGGTTTCCTGCCGGGCGAGGACTGGGCCGACGAGTTCGAGGCGATGCGGTACGGCACCGAGCTGTTCTTCCGGACCCTGCTGGAGTACCTGCGCTGGTTCCCCGGCCGCACCGCCACGCCCGTCACGGTCTTCGGCCCGCAGGTCACCGACTGGCCCCGGACCTGGCGAAACCTGCACGCCGCCCTTGGCCTGGACGCCACCCCGCGCGCGGGCGACCCCGTGCGCGCCGAGCTGACCGGCGACGGCGTCGTCTACTTCACCAACCCGCACACCCTGGGCATCCGCACCCCGGACGCGCTCTACCGCTTCATCCGTGGCCTGAACGGCACCCTGATCGCCGGCCACGAACTCTTCGCCGCCGCGGGCACCGCGGGCTGGCGGCAGTTCCTCGACTCGCTCGACGACTCCTGAAGGACAAGATCATGGCAACTGTCACCTCCGCCGACGGCACCACCGTCGCCTACGAGACGGTCGGCTCCGGACCCGCGCTGATCATCGTCGACGGCGCGATGTGCTACCGCGGCAACGGCCCGGCCCGGGACCTCGCCGCCGCCCTCGCCGACAGCTACACCGTCTTCATCTACGACCGGCGCGGCCGCGGCGCGAGCGGCGACACCGCGCCCTGGTCCGCCGACCGCGAGATCGACGACCTCGCCGCGCTGATCGAGGCCGCCGGCGGCACCGCGTACCTGGTCGGCTGCTCCTCCGGCGCGGTCCTCGCCGCCGACGCCGCGAACCGCCTCGACGGCGTCCGCAAGCTCGCCCTCTACGAGCCGCCGTTCATCGTCGACGACACCCACCCGGCGCGCCCGGACACCTACCTGCCGCGGACCGAGGCGATGATCGCCGCCGGGGACAACGGCGGCGCGGTCAAGATGTTCCTGCGCCACGTCGGCGTGCCCGGCCTCGTGGTGTCGATCATGGCGCTGACCCCGGTCTTCGGCCGGCTCAAGGCCGTCGCGCCGACCCTGCCCTACGACCTGCGCATCCTCGGCGACACCGGCCGCGGCGTGCCGCTCGACGCCGCCCGGTGGTCACGGGTGCGGGTACCGGCGATGGTCATGGACGGCGGCAAGAGCCCCCGGTACATGCGCAACGCGGCGAAGGCGCTCAGCGAGGCCCTGCCGAAGGCCGAGTACCGCACCCTGCCCGGCCAGACCCACATCGTGAAGGCCGCGGTCGTCGCCCCCGCCGTCAAGGATTTCCTCCGCGGCTGAGAACACCGCGGGATGACACAAGCACCATCGGGTACGGGCAGCGTGGCCGACAGCCGCAGCATCGGGGCCGACCGGCACCTCGGGCCGGCGGGTGCGACGTCGCGCCCGTGGGACCGGCCGCCGGGCGGAGGTCGTCCATGCCGCGACGGGCGGCGATCAACAGCGGGCCGCTGGGACTGGCCGCCGGGCGGAGGTCGTCCATGCCGCGACGGGCGGCGATCAACAGCGGGCCGCTGGGACTGGCCGCCGGGCGGAGATCGTTCATGCCGCGGACGGGCGGCGATCAACAGCGGGCCGCTGGGTGCGACGTCGCGCCCCTGGGACCGGTCGCCGGGCGGCGATCAGGGCGCGGGCTCCGGCGGCTGCGCCGTCGAGTGGTCGAGCGGGCCGCGGGGTTGGGCCGGTGGTGGCATCGGCGCGGTGGCGCCGCGATGTCGGTGGGTGGGTCTAGGGTCGGTGCGCGATGGTGGATGACAACGCTTCCGTGATGACCGGGCCCGCGGCCGACCGGGCCGACGGCGGGCCCTTCGGCGGGGACCCGGTGATCGAGACGCGGCCGTGCGCGCACTGTGGACGGCCGGTGCCGCAGCGGGCCGCCGCCGGGCGCCCGTTCCGCTACTGCCGCGACAACGACGGCGACTGCCAGCGGGCGTCGCGCAACGTGCGGATGCGGCACCGGTCCTCCCCCGGGCTCGCCGGGCAGGTCGCCCGCACCTGGGAGGCCGTCGACCGGCTGGACCAGCTCGTCGGCACCCTCAGCGAGGCCCTGCACGCCGAGATGTCGCCGGCCGGGGTCGAGCGGCAGGTGGCCGAGGTGCGGGCGGAGACGTCGCGTCAGGTCGCCGCGGCGCACACCGAACGCGACGACGCCCGCCGCGACGCGGACCGGGCCGCGGAGGCCGCCGGGACCGCCACGCAGCAGGCGGTGGTCGCCCGCGCCGAGCGCGACGACGCCGTGCAGGTCGCCGAGGAGGCCCGCCGGCTGGCCGAGTCTGCCACGCTGGACGCCCGCCGCGCCGTCGCCGGCCGCGACGAGGCGCAGGCGGCCGCCAGCGCCGCCGCCGCGCTGCGGCTGCAGGCCGAGGCCGACCGCGACGCCGCCCGCGACGCCGCGGCCGCCGCCCGCCTTGAGGCCGACGAGGCGCGCCGGGAGATCGACGGCGCGCACCGGGAGGCGGCCGCGCTCGCCCGCGACCTGCAGGCGGCCCGGGAGGAGATCACGACCGCCCGCGACGCGCTGGCCGGAGCCCGGCAGGAGGCCACCGCCGCACAGGACGCTCTCGTCGCGGCACGCCAGGACGCCGGTCAGGCCCGGGAGGCCGCCGCGGCGGCCTCGGCCGGCCGGGATGCGGCCCGCGCCGACGCGCAGCGGGCCACGGAGGCGGCGCGGCTCGCCGAGACCGAGCGGACCGCCGCCCTGCGCGAGGCGGAGGCGTTGCGGCGTACCCTGGACCAGGTCCGGGCCGACGCCGAGCGCGACCTGGCCGGGATGCGGCAGCGGCTCGACGCGGCGAGCGCCGATGCCGACGGCGCGCAGTCGCGGGTGGCGCAGCTCTCCGCTCAGGTAAGCGACCTGGCGTCGGCGCTGGCGTCGCTGGGGCCGGGCCGGTCGGTCCCCGCACAGGCGGCGGCCGACGGGCGGGGCGGGGCGGAAACGGCCGCGCCGGCGACACGGTGACAGACATCGCACTATCCGTAGATCTCACAAAGTCCAGTAAAGTGGACCAAGGTCCACTTCAGTACGGGGCTGAGACGGCCGATAGGGCATCCGGGCGGTTACGCTCGTTGCGTTAACACCGCCGACACACGGCGGTCGCCAGGAATCTCGCGACCGCCCCTTTCGTTACACCAACGGAAGCAGCACCACGAGCGAGGGGAAAGCCGATCATGGGCGAACGCATGCTGCGTGGCAGCCGTCTAGGCGCAGTCAGCTACGAGTCCGACCGCAACACGGAGTTGGCCCCTCGGCAGACCCGCGAGTACCTGTGCGTCAAGGGTCACCAGTTCGAGGTGCCGTTCGCCGTCGACGCCGAGGTGCCGATCACCTGGGAGTGCAAGTTCGACGGCAGCGTCGCGCGACTGGTCGACGGCAACGAGCCGGAGCAGAAGAAGGCGAAGCCGCCGCGTACCCACTGGGACATGCTGCTCGAGCGCCGTTCGATCTCGGAGCTCGAGGACATCCTCAACGAGCGGCTCCAGGAGGTTCGCACCCGTCGAGGGCGCTGACCGCGGCAACGTCGATCGCCGTCCCGCAGCCGCGGGACGGCGATTTGCTGTGCCCGCGAGCTAGCGGACGATCTCGCCCTCGACGACCTCACCCTGGATGACCCCGCCGGCCGGGGCCGGGGAGGCAGGGGGCGGGTCGGCGAGCGGATCGGACTGGTGCACCCGGACGTGCCGGGGACCGAACAGGTCACCGGCGACGGCCGACGACACCCGCCGCTCGGCGGCGCGCTCCACCGCCCGGCGGGCGAGGATCCGCCCCGGCGGGAGCACCAGCAGCAGGCCGGCCGCGGCGGTGATGAATCCCGGCACGGCCAGCAGCAGCGCACCCAGCAGCCCGACCAGGGAGTTGCTCACCTGCGCGCCCGGCGGGCGGCCGGACTCGGCGGCCTCGCGGAACGCACGCCAGCCGCGGACGCCCTCGCGACGCAGCAGCGCCAGCCCGGCGACGCTCGACGCGATCACGATCAGCAGCGCCCAGGCGGCGCCGACGGCGTGCACCACCGCCACGAACACCGCGAACTCGGCCACCGCGAGCAGCAGCAGCCCCAACGGGAGCAGAGCCAGACCTCGGCGCATCATCCACAACCTTCCGGCATCACCAGGACCCGTCCAGCATGACACGCCGGTGCGCGCTCACGGCCAGGTCGAACCCGGCCGCGGCTTTCGTCCGAGCCGGGACAGCAGCGCGTCCCGGCGCGCCGTCGCACCCCACACGGTGACCCTGAGCAGCTGTTCCTTGAAGATGTTGCCGCTCATCTTGCTGACGCCGTGTTCGCGCTCGGTGAACGTGATCGGCACCTCGGCCATCCGGAAACCCTGCCGGTAGGTGCGCCAGGCGAGCTCGACCTGGAACGAGTAGCCGGTGGAGGCGACCGTCGCGACGTCGATCGCGTCGAGGACCGGCATCCGGTAGGCGCGGTAGCCGCCGGTGGCGTCGCGGAACGGCATGCCCAGCGCCATCCGGATGTAGATGTTGCCGCACCGGGAGAGCAGCAGCCGGTGGATCGGCCAGTTGTGCACGCTGCCGCCGGGAATGTACCGGGTGCCGAGCACCGCGTCGGTGTCACGCAGCGCGTCGAGCAGCTTGTGCAGCTCCTCCGGTGCGTGCGAGCCGTCGGCGTCCATCTCCACGACCGCGTCGTAGCCCTTGTTCTTCGCCCAGGCGAACCCGGCGACATACGCGGCGCCGAGGCCTTCCTTACCGGCGCGGTGCAGCACGAAGACGTGGTCGTCGGCGGCGGAGATCTCGTCCGCGATCCCGCCGGTGCCGTCGGGCGAGTTGTCGTCGGCGACCAGGATGTCGACCGACGGCACGGACCGGCGGACCCGATCCGTGATCAGCCGGATGTTGTCGGCCTCGTTGTAGGTCGGGATGACCACGAGGACGCGCCCGATCCCCGGATATCCCTCCGCGCCCGCTGGCGTCGGGTTCGCGTCGCTCACCGTTCCTCCGTCGTGTGTTCCGCGGCGGGGTTGTCGCCGTTACGGCGCCGGCGCATCGGCGCGGCCAGGATCAGCAGGAGCACAGCCAAGCCGACCGCGGCTAGCTCCGGCCAATGCCCCAGACGAGTCGCCAGCGTACGCGGTCCACCGACGTGAATGCCATGCAGGACCACGGCTGGGACGTTGAAGCCGGTGGCCGCGTGCACCTGGCCCGCGGTGCCCACGAAGGCGGACACCCCGACCGTCGACACCATCAGCGCGTCCCGGCCGTGCTCGACGGCCCGCAGCCGCACCATGGCCAGCTGCTGGCGCGCCTCGGCCTCGTTGAACGTGGCGTTGTTCGTCTGCACGGCGAGGATCTGCGCGCCGCCGGTGACCGTGTCCCGCACGATCGAGTCGTAGGCCACCTCGAAGCAGATGACGTCGCCGATCGTGGCCGCCGGCGTGCGCACCACCCCCGGGGTGTCGCCCGCGACCATGTCCTTCACCAGGTCGGCCTTCTCGCTGACCACCCGGGCGATCGGGCGCAGCGGCATGTACTCGGCGAACGGCACCGGATGCCGCTTGACGTACACCTGGTCGAGGTCGGGTCCGGTGACCGGCTTCCACAGGATGCCCGCGTTGCGGATCTCGCCGGGCACGTCACCGCGCAGGACCGCGCCGACGAGGATCGGCACCCCGATCGCGTTGGCCGCCGCGGCGATCTGCTGCGCGGCGTCCGGGTTGCGCAGCGGGTCGATGTCGCTGGAGTTCTCCGGCCAGATCACCAACTCCGGCCTCGGCTTGCGGCCCAGCCGCACCTCGTCCGCCAGGTTCTGCGTCGCCCGGACGTGGTTGAGCAGCACCGCCGCCCGCTGGGCGTTGAAGTCCAGGCCCAACCGCGGCACGTTACCCTGCACGATCGCGACGGTGCGGGTCTCGGCGGCCGGCTCCGCGACCGGCACCAGCGCCGGCCCGGCCACCAGCACGGCCGCCACGGCGGCGAACCCGACCGCGCCGGCCCAGGTCCGCGGCCGCGACCAGCGGCGCCAGGCCAGGGCGACCAGGGCGCCGCCGGCGGCGGCGACCGCGAACGTCACCAGCGGCGCGCCGCCGAGGACGGCCAGGCGCAGCGCGGGCGCGTCGTCCTGGCTGAACGCGAGCCGCCCCCACGGGAACCCGCCGAACGGCGCCCGGTCACGCAGCGCCTCCTGGGTCACCCAGAGCAGCCCGGCGCTCAGCGGCCACAGCGCACGCCACCGGTCGTGCAGCGGCGACAACCAGGCGCCGGCGAGGCCCAGCAGCGCCAGGTAGCCGGCCTGCGCGAGCGACAGCAGAATCCACGGCAGCCAGCCGGCGGCCAGGTTCGTCCAGTCCAGCAGCGGCACGAACAGCACCAGCCCGGCGATCATCCCCAGGCCGAGGCCGCCGCGCAGCCTCCGCCGGTGCGTCGCCGCGGCCAGCAGCGCCACCGCCACCGGCGCCAGGAACCACAGACCGTACGGGGGGAAAGACAGCAACAGCCCGGCCCCGGCCGCGAACGCGGCCGGCACGGCGATCCAGAGGCGCAGCGGGCGCGGCCCGGCAGGCACCACCGGACCCGGTGCGGCCGCCGGCGGCGTCGGCTGAAGCGTCAATGAAATCACCCGCGGAAGGGTACCTGTCGGCGGTCACGTTTCCATCGCGCACGCTACCTGCACGAATACAAATCGGGGCGCGGCCCGCGAGCCACGCCCCGATTGCTCCCAGAGATCCTTCCGGGCCCGGTGCGTCATGGGCCTCGCGTGGCCTTCGGACCGACCCGCCGCGGGCTGGCTGCCCCCGTCGCGCCGTTGTCTACTGGCCACGCTCCACCCCGACCGACACCGGGACAGCGCGGCCGGTCCGCGCCGCTCCGCCGACCCCCACCCCCTGGACCTGGCGTACGCGGGCACTCGCGAAGGGTGCGGGCGTGGCCAGTGGGCGAAGAAACGAAGCGAACAACAGCCGCTTCCCGAAGTAGGACCTGAAGACGGTACGTCGGACCCCCGGCCGTCTGTCAACCGCCGTCCCGGTGCCCGGGCGTGTCGCATTCACCGGCGTGTCCCGCGGTTCCCCCGCAGGGATTACAGAGCGTGCAACAGGCCCGCCGCGGCCGCCGGGTGATCCGCGGCGAGCAGGCCCGCCGCGGCGAGGACATACTCGGTGTCGACCACCCGCCGGGCCGCAGCCGGAGCCGCCCAGCCGCCCGCCGTGTCACCCAGGACCGCGTCCAGGACCTCGTCACCGCCGCCGTGGCGCAGCACCCCGCCGGAGCCGACGACCAGCCGCACGTCGCGCAGGTCCCGCCCGCCGGTCCGCGGCTGCCCGGGCCCGGCCGAGTGACCCCGGGCGTGCCGCCGCAACGCGATCATCGCCGCCGTCGCCGCCAGCCGCCGATCGGTGCCCTCGTCGTACGGGCGCCCACCCCGGATGTCCGGCGCCGGCAGCTTCTCGGCCGCCGCCGCCACCACCACGCCCGGCGCGCCGACGCCGACGCCCAGGTCACCCTCGACCGTGCGGGAACGCCACAGGGTGCCGGCGACGTCGCGGCGTGGGCCCGTCTCGGCCTCAGCGTCCGGCACCAACGCCGAGTACACGTCGGTGGTCGCCCCACCGACGTCGACGACCAGCACCCCGGCGCCGGTACCGTCGGCGAGCAACTCCACCCCGGCCAGCACCGCGTCCGGGGTCGCCGCCCGTACCAGCGACGCGAACCGGGAGCCACGCGAGAGCCGCTTGCCGCCGATGACGTGCCGCAGGAACACCTCCCGGATCGCCGCCCGGGCCGGCCCCGGATCCAGCACCCCGATCCTCGGCAGCACATTCCCGGTCACCGTCACCGGAATCCGCCGCCCCGCCAGCACCTCGGCGGCCTCCTCCCGGACGTCCGCGTTGCCGGCCACGACCACCGGCACCCGCAGCCGCGACGTGCCCAGCCGGCGGGCGTTGTGCAGCAGCACCTCGCCGTCGCCGCCGTCGGTGCCACCGACAAGCAGGATCACGTCCGGGCGCGAGGCACGCAGCGCCGCCACCGCACGCCCGTCGAGGGGGCCCGCGGCGACGTGCACGACCTGCGCGCCCGCGGACAGCCCCACCCGGTGCCCGGCCTCGGCCGTGACCAGCGACTCGTACCCGACGACGGCGAGCCGCAGCCCGCCACCGGCCGACGAGCACACGTACATCTCGCCGTCGCCGCCCCCGAGCGCGGCGACGGCGAGATCAAGACCGGTCAGGACGTCGGAGTCCGACGTCGTCGGCACCTCCGCGCGGCGCAGCAGGACGCCGCCACCGAGATCGACCAGACAGGCCTTGGTGTACGTGGACCCGACGTCGACGCAGACCGCCGTGCTCAAGGCTTCGGCGGCACGACCACGGTGCCGGTGGCGGTCACCGCGACGATCGGCTCGGCCAGAACCTCCGCGCCCGAACCGCCCGTGCCCCGGCACACCACGACCGACGCGAACTCGATCTGCCGCGACCGGGTACCCATCCTCGTCACCGTCGCCGTGACCTCCAGGACGTCACCGGCCTGCACCGGCGCCCTGAACTGCACGTCGGAGTACGACGCGAACAGGCCCTCGTCGCCGTCGAGCCGGATGCACACCTCGGTGGCGACGTCACCGAACAACCCCAGCGAATACGCGCCGTCGACCAGGTTCCCCGCGTAGTGCGCGTGCGCGTACGGCACGTACCGGCGATGCGTGACAGTGATCAAGAAGTGCTCCCCACGATTGCGTGAACCAGATACGAGGCGACCTCGCGCGGCGTCGTGCCCCGGGTGAAGATCCGGTCCACGCCGAGCTCGTCCGCCATCAGCTCGTCGAAACGCGGCCCGCCGACGATCAGCAGCGGACGCTTGCCGGCCGGCAACGCCTCCCGGAACGCCGCCGACATCGCCCGGGTGTTCTGCAGGTGCGCGTCGCGCTGCGTCACCACCTGCGACACCAGCACCGCGTCGGCCTTCTGCGCCCGGGCCGTCTCCACCAGCTCCGGCACCGACACCTGCGCGCCCATGTTCGTCACCGACAGCTCGCTGTAGTACTCCAGGCCCTTCTCGCCGGCGATGCCCTTGAGATTCAGGATCGCGTCGATGCCGACCGTGTGCGCGTCGGTGCCGATGCACGCGCCGACCACGTTCAGCCGCCGCCGCAGCCGCCGCTTGATCACCGCGTTGACCTCTTTGGCGTTCAGCAGCGGGAAGTCCCGCTCCACCACCTGCACCTTGTCGGTGTCGACGAGATGGTTCACCCGGCCGTAGACGACGAAGAAGGTGAACCCGTCGCCCATCTGCTTGGCGTGCACCAGCAGCGCCGGATCCATGCCCATCTTGTTCGCCAGCTGCACCGCGGCGCCCTCGCCGCGCTTGTCGTGCGGAATCGGCAGCGTGAACGACAGCTGCACCATCCCGTCACCCGTGGTGTCCCCGTAGGGCCGCACAATGCTCATGCTTCCAGGGCCTCCGTCACGGGGTTGTAGTAGCCGTCCTCGTGCTTCGCGACCCCGTCGAGGCCCTTGCCCCGGTCCGCCGGCCGCTTCATGATCCCGAACGTGCCGTCGGCGATCGCGTTCAACATCGTGTCGTCGACGATCCGCTCCAGCAGCTCGATCGCCTCACCGAGCACCTCATGCGCCCGCGACTGGATGAACCCGCCCGGCGCCGGCACGAAGTCCTCGTGCAGATTCCCGGCACCGTTCAACACGTAGCGCACGTTCTGCAGGGCGATGTCACGGTCCGACAGCCACGGCGTCACCACCGCCTCCGTCATCATCCCGACCAGCAGGATCCCCTGCCCGGTCAGCGCACCCACCAGGTTGAAGAACCCGTCCAGCAGATTCCCCCGGAACACGTCACCGGTCATGTGCTTGGTCGGCGGCATCCACTTCAGCGGCGCGTCCGGGAACAGCTCCCGCGCCAGCAGCGCATGCGCCAGCTCCAGCCGGAACGACTCCGGCAGCTCCGGGTTGATCTCGAACGCGTGGCCCAGGCCCAACTGCCAGTCCGCCAGCCCCGCCTCGTGCGCGAAGTACTCGTTGAGCAGCTGCGACACCGTCACCGTGTGCGCCGCCTCGACCGCGTCCGCGGTCGTCAGGTAGTTGTCCTCACCGGTGTTGATGATGATCCCCGCCCGCGCGTGGACCTGCCGGGAGAACCGCTGGTCCACGAACGTGCGGATCGGGTTGATGTCACGGAACAGGATCCCGTACATGGAGTCGTTGAGCATCATGTCCAGACGCTCCATGCCGGCCAGCGCCGCGATCTCCGGCATACACAGCCCCGACGCGTAGTTCGTCAGCCGCACATAGCGGCCCAGCTCCTTCGACGTCACGTCCAGGGCCGCACGCATCAGCCGGAAGTTCTCCTGCGTCGCGTACGTGCCCGCGAAACCCTCCCGGGTCGCACCCTCCGGCACGTAGTCCAGCAACGACTGACCCGTCGACCGGATCACCGCGATCACGTCCGCGCCCGCCCGGGCCGCCGCCTGCGCCTGCGGGATGTCCTCGTAGATGTCCCCGGTCGCCACGATCAGATAGATCCACGGCCGCTGCTTCGGATCCCCGTACCGCTTGATCAGCCGGTCCCGCTCGGCCCGCCGCCGGTCCACGATCTTCAGGCCCGCGTTGGTCGCCCGCCGCGCCGCCCGCCGGGCCGCCGTCACCTCGGCCTTCTTATCCGGTACGGCGAACCTGACCGCGCCGGCCGCAGCCTTCTGCGCCAGCACCGTCACGTCGTCGACACCCTGTGACGCCATGGCGTGGAACACCGGCACCGCAACACCCTGGCCGAGACCCACGTCGGCACGCACCGCGTCCACCAGGCGGTTCACCCACGGGATGCCGTCGGAGTCCGCACCCGACACCCCGGCCAGGCGCAACACCGCACGCTCCACCGACACCGTCGTGTGCGAACGCGCCAGGTCCACGACCGGCCGCCCCGCCTTCCTGGCGAGCGCGCGCGCCCGCCGCACGACGCGAGGATCCAGACCAAGCTTGTTCACCACTACTCCTCGAAGATCGTCTCGCCGTGCAGCACCGTGCGCCGGCACACCGGCCGAGCCGGCACCTCACCGTCGGCCCCCGGCAACAGCACCGGCAGCCCACCCTCCACCCCCGCAGGGGTGTCCCACACCGCGAACGTCGCCGCCGCACCCGGCGACAGCACCCCCGCGTCGTCCACGCCGACGGCCCGCCAGCCGCCCCGGGTACTCGCACCGAACGCCGCACGCACACTCATCCGGTACACCGGATTCCGCGGCGCCGCCGCGGCCACCACCGCCGCCCACGGATCCAGCGGCGTCACCGGCGAATCCGACCCGAACGCCAGACTCACCCCCGTCGCGTACATCGCACCGATCGGATTCGACGCCATCGCCCGCGGCACACCCAGCCGCTGCGCGTACATCCGGTCCGGGCCACCCCACAACGCGTCGAAGACCGGCTGCACGCTCGCCACCACCCCGAACTCCACCATCCGGGCGATCATCGGCTTGTCCGCCAGCTCCACGTGCTCGATCCGGTGCCGGCCCTCCCGCAACCGGTCCACACCGACCTGCTTCGCCGCGATCGCGAACCCGTCCAGCACCGCCTCGATCGCCGCGTCCCCGATCGCGTGGAAACCGCCCTGCACGCCGGCGTCGACGCACTCCAGCAGGTGCGAACCCGCCTGCTCCGCCGACACGAACGACTCGCCGCAACCGCCACCGTCGCAATACGCCGAACGCACCGACGCCGTACGCGAACCCAGCGCACCGTCCGCGTACAGGTCACCGCCCGCACCGACCGCGCCCAGCTCCCTCGCCCGGGCCACCCCACCGAGCTCACCCCAGTAGCCGTAGACCCGCGGCAGCCCGTCGCCCGACAACGCCAGCACCGACGTGAAGTCCGCCTCGCTCGACGTGCCCGGCCCGCCGCACTCGTGCACCGCCGCCACCCCCCGCGACGCCGCCAGCCGCAGGGCCGAACGCTGCGCCGCCGTGCGCTGCGCCGCCGTCAACGACCCCAGCGCCACCGCACGCACCGCATGATGCGCCTGCTCCCGCACCCAGCCCGAAACGGCGTACCCCGGCACCCCCTCGACACCGGGGCACGCCGCCAGCAGCGACCGCGACGCCAGCGCCGAATGCACCGACGCCTGCGACAGATACACCCGCCGCCCCGCCGCCGCCCGCTCCAGCTCCTCCGCCGACGGCGGCTCCTGCACCGCCCACGTCGACTCGTCCCAGCCGTGCCCGTGCACCACCGCGTCCGCCGGCCGCGTCGCCGCGAACGCCGCCACCGCGTCCAGCAGCTCGCCCGCCGAACGCACCCCGGACAGCTCCAGGCCATCCGCCGCCAGACCCGTGTCCGTCGCGTGCACATGCGCGTCCACGAACGCCGGCGTCACCAGCGCACCGCCCAGATCCACCGAGGCGTCCGCCGCCGGCGCGTCCACCGCCGCGCCCAGCCACACGATCCGCCCGTCACGCACCAGCATCGCCGTCGCCCGCGGATCGGCGGCGGAATAGAAACGACCGTTCGAGAACAGCACCGAGGGGAGAGTCATGAACGTCAGTGTGCCGCGATCCGCGACTCGAACAGCGCACGCACCGCGGGAGTGCGCCGCACCACATCCAGCGCGAACTCCGCATGGCCCGGCACGTACCCGTTGCCGACCAGCATCGTCACGTCCGCCGCCAGGCCCTCCGCGCCCAGCGCCGCCGCCGGGAAGCTCGTCGCCATCGAGAAGAAGATCACCGTGCCGCCGGACGCCGTCGCCAGGATCGCACCGTGCTCACACCCCGGCACGTCGACGCAGACCACCGTCACCGTCGCCGGCGCACCCAGCGCCGACACGACCGCCGACGACACCGCCACCGGATCCCGCGCGTCGGCGACCGCGACGTGATCGGCCAGCCCGGCCGCCGTCAGCGCCGCGCGCTCCGCGTCCGACACGACCACACCGACCGTACGGGCACCCGCGAGCCGCGCCGCCGTCAACGCGAGGGACCCGCTCTTGCCCGCCCCGCCCAGCACGGCCACCGTCACCGGCGTCGCCGCGCCCGCGTACCCCTTCACGATCCGGTCCGTCAGCGCCGGCGCGCCGCACACGTCGAACACCGCGAGCGCCAGCTCCGGGGCCAGATCGTCGGGGAGCACCGCCACCACCGAGCGGCCGAACAGGATCGCGTGGCCGGCGGCCGGCACCTGCTCGCTCAGCCCGTCCCAGCCCGCGAGGCCGTCCGAGACGGCCAGGGGCGTCAGCGTCAGCGAGACCAGCGTGGCGACCCGGTCGCCGGCCTTCACCGGCAGCGGCGACTCCGGCCCCACCTCGTCCACGACGCCGATCAGCATCCCGCCCGAACCGGTCACCGGGTTGTGCATCTTCCCCCGCGTACCGATGATCTCCAGCACCTCGGCGCGCACGGCCGCACCGTCACCGCCGTGCTTGGTCGCCAGCTGCCGGAAGCTCGCCGCGTCCAGATTCAGCCGTTCGACCCTAATCCGGACCTCGTCCGTGCCGATCTCAGGGCGTGCGTCCAAGCGCCACGCGGCCTGCGGAAGCACACCCGCGGGCTCGAGCACCCGGTTCAGGCCCACCGGAAACGTCATGCGCACCATCCTCACGAGAATCAGACTGCTATTCGGCCGTCCTACCGTAAATCCTCCGGACCGACGGTTACTAGACCGCAGATTCTCCAGTATCGTCGTTGGTGATCGCTCCCCCACCCCCAGGAGGCCCCGTTGACCCAGCTCCAGAACGACGCCGCCACCGAGGCAGGGCAGCCATACGACTACCGACGGCGCACCCTGGTCGAGCCCGACTGGACCCGCTTCCCCGGCTGGCGTGACATCACCGCCGCCCAGTGGGAGTCCGCACAGTGGCAGCGCGTCAACTGCGTCAAGAACATCAAGCAGCTGCGCGCCCTCATGGGCGACCTCCTGGACGAGCGCTTCTACGCCGACCTGGAGACCGACCAGCAGCGCCTGGCCACCATGTCGATGCTGATCCCGCCCCAGATGCTCAACACCATGGTGCCCGACAAAACGCCCGACACGGAGTCTTTCTACGCAGACCCCATCCGGCGCTACATGATCCCCGTCGCCACCGACCGCCACCTCGACTGGCCGTCACACCCGCACGCCACCCGCGACTCCCTGCACGAACACGACATGTGGGTCGCCGAAGGCCTCACCCACCGCTACCCCACCAAGGTCCTCGCCGAGCTGCTCAGCACCTGCCCGCAGTACTGCGGCCACTGCACCCGGATGGACCTGGTCGGCAACAGCACACCCACCGTCGACAAGCTCAAGCTGACCCTCAAGCCCGTCGACCGCTACGACGCCCACCTCGCCTACCTCAAGGCACACCCCGGCGTACGCGACGTGGTGGTCTCCGGCGGTGACGTCGCCAACGTGCCGTGGAAGCAGCTCGAGACGTACCTGATGGGCCTGCTCTCGGTCCCGACCGTCCGCGACATCCGGCTCGCCACCAAGGCCCTCGCCGGCCTGCCCCAGCACTGGCTGCAGGACGACGTCGTCGAAGGCCTCAACCGGGTCGCCATCACCGCCGAGCGCCGCGGCGTCAACCTCGCCGTGCACACCCACGTCAACCACGTGAACTCGCTGACCCCGCTGGTCGCCAAGGCCACCCGCACGCTGCTCGAGGTCGGCGTCCGCGACGTCCGCAACCAGGGCGTGCTCATGCGCGGCGTCAACGCCACCACGTCCGACCTGCTCGACCTCTGCTTCGGCCTGCAGGGCGAGGCCGGCATCCTGCCGTACTACTTCTACATGTGCGACATGATCCCCAACGCCGAGCACTGGCGCGTCCCGGTCTGGTACGCCCAGCAGCTGCAGCACGACATGATGGGCTACCTGCCCGGCTACGCCACCCCGAGAATCGTCTGCGACGTACCGTTCGTCGGCAAGCGCTGGGTGCACATGCTGGCCGAGTACGACCGCGAGCACGGCATCTCCTACTGGACGAAGAACTACCGCACGTCCATCGAGACCGCCGACGACGAGGCGCTCAGCAAGCTCTACGCGTACTACGACCCGATCGACACGCTGCCGCAGTCCGGCCAGGACTGGTGGCGCAAGCAGCAGGTCGCCGAGTAACTCCCGCACAGCGAACGGGCCCCCGGGAATTCCCCGGGGGCCCGTTCGCTGTCTATTCGGGTCTGGTCAGCTCAGCTGAGTGCGTCGCGCGCGTCCTTGCCGGCGTCCTTCACGTGCTCGCCGGCCTGCTTGGCCTTGGCGGACATCTCCTGCGCCGTGCCCTCGGCCACGAGCCGCTCGTCGTTGGTGGCGTCGCCGATGCTCTGCTTCGTCTTTCCGGTCAGCTCTTCCACCTTGTTCTTGACCTTGTCAGTGAAGCTCATCGTCAGCCCTCTCATCGAGTCAAAACCAAGTTGTTCTTGCTGGTGAATGGGTGCCCGAAGGGCTCCTCTTTGAAACCTGGCCGGGCTCCGCCCCGCTCAGGTGAGCCGGCGCACTGTGCGTAGGGCATCCTAGGATCCTTGGATACAGGATGCGGGCCGACGGCGAACGCCTTCGCTCGCCAGTCCCGCCCGTGGAACCGCGTTGTCCGCCCGTTCCGCGCGGTGCGATCCTGCGACCAGGTCAGCGCGTTCGGTGACGACCCACTGGTCGGTGGCGTACGCGGGCGTCTGCCTCCGTCCCCGGCGCGGACGGGTGCCGCTGCCGCGGGACCGACCGCCACCCCTTCACCACCGCCGCGTCACGCCGACCACTTCCCCGCCTCAAAGACCGCTGCGGATCTTGTCAGCGTCATAGGCCACGAACGCGCGCTCATGTGCACCACCGCCGCGTCACGCCGACCACTCCCGTCCCCAAGGCCACTGCCGATCTTGTCAGCGTCGCGGGCCACAACGCGGCGCTCATGTGCACTATCCGGGCACCGGACCGACGGACGCTTGGCTGCCGTGGTTTCCCGGTCTCCGACGTCCACCGACGTCGTGTCCCTTAGCGGGTGAGGGCGCGGGGCCACGACGTGGTTACATCGGTGCTGCTCAAGAGGCCGTTGATTCCGGTCGGGGTGCGCCGGAGGGGGTCCGGCGGAGCGGTTGTTTCAGCTGGATGGCGGCGGCATCCGGGTCGGTCTGGGTGACGGTGCAACCACGTCGTGACCCGCCGAGCTCGCCGCTTTCTCCCAACGTCCGCGGTTGTCGTGGACGTTGGGGGACGAGGGTGCGGAGCTCGCCGCTCTCCCCCAACATGTGCGGTTGTCGTGGACGTTGGGGGACGAGGGTGCGGGACTCGCCGCTCTCCCCCAACATGTGCGGTTGTCGTGGACGTTGGGGGACGAGGGTGCGGGACTCGCCGCTCTCCCCCAACATGTGCGGTTGTCGTGG
>NZ_JBEZDY010000013.1:0-17875 GCF_040648555.1 Actinoplanes sp. NPDC049118 | reverse complement strand
CGTGGACGTCGCCGGGCCGGCACCCGTATGGACTCTGGCGTCGAGCGTCGGTGCGGTCCGGGGCGGCGCAACCGATGTACCGGGGGTATGCGTCGGCGTTCGTCCGCACGCAGGCGCCCGCCCGGTTCCGCTGCGAGGCCGGGTCATCGGCGGCGCCGGTACACCCCCCGCGATCCGCCGGCCGCGTCTACGCCGGTCATCAAGGAGCGCCGCGCCTCGTAAGGCTCCGCCCGAGGAGGCCTCCGTCAGACCGCCCAGCCCATGCGGACATGCCAATCGTTGTCGCTGCCCTCACGCGGATCCTGCAGGAGGTGCAGCACCGGCTGGAGCGGAATCATCTGCTCCGGCGTGATCCGTGGCGGCAGCCGCCGGTAGTCCTCGCGGGTGCGCTCGGCTCGCGCGGTCTTCTCCATGCATTGAAGGTAGGCCCACGCCGCGAGCCACACAATGAGCGCCGGCGAGCCGCATCCTCGTCATTGAGCACTTTTCAACCTGGCCTCGGGCCAGAGGTACCCGAGCCGTCGACCGCCGCTGGGGGCTGCCGCCCGGGCCACGTTGAAAGCTCATTGCCACATCCCATCCATCCGGTGACGTGACCACGAGTGTTCGCGGTGTTGGATGGTCCGGCTGCGTCATGCCGTCCAGGCGGTGGCGGTGACAGATCCCGTGAACGTGCTCAGTGCCAGGACTCGTAGCTGAGGACGCGGCACACCAGCACCACCCGGCCGGTCATCTGCCCCAGCCGCACCGCGTCACGGTGCGTCCATTGGAAGGGCCAGATCGCGCCGACCATCAGGTATTTCTCTGCGGGCCCGTCCGGCGGCACGATGAGTTGATACTGCTGGAACGGCCCGACACTGCCGTGCTGAGCCTGATGCTTCCACTCACGCCGGCCGCGCTCCCCGAGCGTGACCACCGCGACCCTCTCCATCAGGAGCAACGTGGTGTAGCCCATGGGAATCGCCCGGTCCAGGTCCGTGCGCTCCGGCTGCCGGCTCACCGGGAACAGCAAGGAGGGCCGCTCGTGCGCCCAGTAGAGCCGACCGGCCTCGGGAAAGTCGCGATCGAACGGGTTCACGCCGCCCGGCGGCCAGTCGAACCCCCGATGTTCGAGGTGGGGCGGCCGCTCTCCGTGATCCGTCATGGCCACAACTCTAGGGAGGCCGGCCGCACAGCCTGAACGGCATGACCCCGCCGGACCATCCAGCACCGCGAACGTTCGTGGTCACGGCGCCGGCTCCGGCGGGCGCCGCGGATCAGCCCGGCGCCCAGCCGACGTCGCCGGTTTACCGGCACCGAGCTTCCCGCCGCGGCTCCGGCCGAGGTGCCGGCACGAATCTCCGGGCCGGCCCGCACAGCAGGCAACGCACTCCGGTCGAGCCCGACTCGACCCGCTGGAGATCGGCCGCCCGGGCCCCGCGGCGGCCGCCGGACGATCCGGCGGGCGAGCGGGCCGGCCACGGCAAGAACAGACTCGGCGTCGACCTTGGTGGCGGGCCGAAGACACCCAGCCCCGCGGCGTCGCCTAGGACGCGTCACCACCGAGGACGGGCGCCGTAGGCGACCGCATGGTTCGGCTCGGTGACCGGGCGCACGTCGCGTAGGGCATCCTAGGATGACAGGGTGCGGCAGACTTGGGTGATGATCAATGACCCCCGGCAGGCGGCACAGGTTCTGCGCACGCTGGCGCTCGATGAAGGACTGAAGGCCCGGATACCCGGCGACCCCGTGCTCGGGCCCCTCGCCCGCAAGGTTGCCGACCGCTACGTCGCCGGCGAGTCCCTGGAGGACGCACTCCCCCGCGTCGCCGAGGTGCTCGACCGTGGGCATCGGGCCAACGCCGAGTACATGGGCGAGAGCTGCCGCGACGCCGAGCGGGCCGCCCGGGAGACCGACGTCTTCGTCGAGCTCGCCCGGCGGCTGCCGGCCGGCTGTTCGGTCTCGCTCGACCTGTCGCACATCGGCCTGGCGATCTCCACCGACCTCGCCTTCGAGAACGGCACCCGCATCGCCGAGGCCACCGCCGCCGCCGGCCGCGAGATGGTCATCTCGGCGGAGGGTTCCGAGCGCACCGACGCGATCCTCGCCGTGCACCGCCGGCTCGGCGAGCGCTTCGACCACGTCGGCGTCACCGTGCAGGCGCGCCTGCACCGCACCGCGGAGGATCTGGCCGGCCTGCTCGCCCTCCCCGGCCGGATCCGCCTGGTCAAGGGTGCGTTCCTCGAGCCGGAGACCATCGCGTACGCCCGCGACGACAAGTCCCTCGCGGACGCCTACCTGCGCTACGCGGAACTGCTCGCCGGCTCGGGGCACCCGTGCTCGTTCGCGACCCACGACTGGGATCTGATCCACGGGGTGGAGGCCCTGCTCGGCGCCCCGTCGGCCGGCGCGCCCTGGGAGTTCGAGACCCTGCTGGGGCTCGGCCCCGACCGGATCGCGGCGATGGCCGAACGGGGTCACCCCACCCGCGAGTACGTCGTCTTCGGCACCGAGTGGTGGCTCTACGTCTGCAACCGCCTGGCGGAGGACCCGAACCGCCTCTTCCAGGCCCTCGTCGACGCCGCGAGCTGAGGGCCGGGGCACTGCCCGTACGGCGTCTAGGACACTTCGGGTCGGGGGGTGGGCTCGATCCGGGGCGGCCTGTTCTCATACGGGGTGCTCAGCACGACCGTGGTGCGGGTGGTGACGTTCGCCGCCGTACGGATCTCCTGGAGCAGGCGCTCGAGGTCCGCGGGGCTCGCCACCCGGACCATGAGCAGGTAGAAGTCCTCCCCCGCCACCGAGTAGCAGGAGTCGATCTCGGCCAGGTGTGCCAGCCGCTCGGGCGCGTCGTCGGGCTGCGACGGGTCGAACGGGCGGATCGCCACGAACGCCGTCAACGGCAGCTCCAACGCCTCGTAGGACACCTTCGCCGTGTAGCCGCCGATCACGCCGCGCTGCTCCAGCCGGCGTACCCGCTGGTGGACCGCGGAGACGCTCAGGCCGACCCGCTCGGCGAGATCGGTGTAGGACAGCCGGCCGTCCACGGTGAGGGCGCTGACGATCGCCCGGTCGATCTCTTCCACGGCGACAACTTACCGGGCCGGCGGCCCCGGTAACGAACCGGTTTCATCCCCGGGTCAGTGACCGGCTGATGACCAGGCGCTGAATCTGGTTGGTGCCCTCGACGATCTGCAGCACCTTGGCCTCGCGGAACCAGCGCTCGACCGGGTGGTCGCTGACGTAGCCGGCCCCGCCGAGCACCTGGATCGCGTCGGTCGTCACCCGCATGGCGACATCGGTGGCGAACAGCTTGGCCTTGGCGGCCTCCACCGAGAACGGCCGGCCGGCGTCCTTGAGGCGAGCGGCGGCCAGCATCAGGGCGCGGGCGGCGGAGACCTGCGTGGCCATGTCGGCGAGCATGAACCCCACACCCTGGAACTCCCCGATCGCCCGGCCGAACTGCTCGCGCTCGCGGGCGTACCCGGCGGCGTAGTCGACCGCGGCCTGCGCGAGCCCGACCGCGCAGGCGGCGATGCCGAGCCGGCCGGCGTCGAGCGCCTGCATCGCGATCCGGAAGCCGGAACCCGGCTCGCCGACCAGGCAGTCGGCCGGGACCCGGGCGCCGTCGAAGACGATCTGCGCGGGCGGCGACGACCGCAGCCCCATCGTGCGCTCCGGCACCTGCGGCAGGATCCCGGGCGTGCCGGCGTCGGCGACCACGCAGGAGATGCCCGCCGCGCCGGGACCGCCGGTGCGGCAGAAGATGTTGTAGAAGTCGGCCTGCCCGCCGTGGGTGATCCACGCCTTGGTGCCGGTGACGACCCAGGCCTCGCCGTCGCGCACGGCCCGGGTGGTCAGGGCCGCGGCGTCCGAGCCGCCCTGCGGCTCGGAGAGGCAGTAGGCGCCGAGCAGGTCGCCGCCGAGCATGTCGGGCAGCGACTTGCGCTGGCGTTCGCTGCCGTGCGCGGCGATCGGGAAGCAGGAGAGGGTGTGCACGCTGACCGCCTCGGCGATCGCCAGCCACGAACCCGCGAGGATCTCGAGGACCTGGAGATAGACCTCGTACGGCTGGCCGGAGCCGCCGTCCGCCTCCGGGTAGGGCAGGCCGAGCAGCCCGGCGCCGCCCAGGGTGCGCAGCACCTCCCGGGGGAACTCGCCCTGCTGCTCGAACCGGGCCACCCGGGGGGCGAGCTCGCCGTCGGCTAGCTCGCGGGTGAGACCCAGCAGCTCGTACGCCTCATCCGTTGGCAGAATCCGCTCGACCGTCACACCTGACAGCTTAACGAACGTTTGGCAGGTTCGTCTCCCCACCCGTACCCGACGCGCGGTGGCCGACCAGCGTGATGCCCTCCGCGGCCAGCAGGGCGGCCGCTTGCGGCGCGGTCAGGAATTCGTGGTCGGTGGCGCGGACCCGCCAGCCCGGGTCGATGCGGCGGGCCTCGTCGTCGGCCAGGCCCGGGTGTACGGCCCATTCGCTGGTGCCCTCGGGCAGGGCTCGCAGCAGTTCCGCGTACCGGAGGAACTTGGCCTCGAGGCCGAGCCGGAAGCTGTCCAGGAAGTCGTGGTCGGTGACCGGGCGGCCGAGGCGCCGCAGGCGCCGCCGGGCCGGACCGAGCCAGGCGCGGACGCCCAGGCCGTGCTCGTCGGCGAGCGCGAGGGTCACGTCGAAGAGGTCCTCGCGGCCGCCGTCGGCAAGGCAGTGCCAATCAAGGTGCGTCGGGCTCAGGCGTGCGTCGAGCACGGCCCGGATCTGGGCCCGGAACTCGACGGCGACCTCCTCGGCGCGGGCCTGTGCGAGCAGCGCCGGCACCTGGTCCGGCCGGAAGAACTCCCCCGCGGCGTTGAGCAGCGACGGGACCTCTCCGCGCGCGGTCAGCGGGGCCCACGGGTACGCAGGGGTGTCGCAGAACAGGGTCAGGTGGATGCCGAACGGCAGGTGCGGGCGGTCCCGGAGCAGCGACATCGCCCCGGCCGCCGCCGGGCACGGTGGCATCAGGCTGCACGAGCTCGCGATGCCGTCCTCGAGGGCGTGCAGCACCCCCGCGTTGACCGCCGGGTACATGCCGAAGTCGTCGCAGTTGATGATCAGCCGTCGTGGCACCGAGCCAGGCTCCCGCAAACTGTCACACCGCGCGACTAGGTTAGGGCCGTGACTGAGCGACCCCTGCTGGCTGTCGATGCCCCCAGCCTGTATTTCCGCGCGTTCCACGGCATCCCCGAGTCCGCCGCGAGGACCTCCGCCGGCGAGCCGGTCAACGCGATCCGCGGCTTCCTCGACATGATCGCCCAGCTGGTCCGGACCCGCCGGCCCGATCGGCTGGTCTGCGCCCTCGACGCGGACTGGCGGCCGGCCTGGCGGGTCGCGCTCGTCCCGTCATACAAGCGGCACCGGGTCGCGCACGGCACCGTCGAGGAGGTGCCCGCGGCCCTGGAGAAGCAGGTCCCGGTCCTGCTCGAGGTGCTCAGGGCGGTGGGCATCCCGGCCTTCGGGGTGGCCGGCTACGAGGCCGACGACGTGCTGGGCACGCTCGCCGCCACCCAGCCGGGGCCGGTCGAGGTCGTCTCGGGCGACCGCGACCTGTTCCAGCTGGTCGACGACGCGCGCGGCACGCGGCTGCTCTACTGCGGGCGCGGCGTCGCCAAGCTCGAGGACAGCGACGACGCGGCCGTCGAGGCCAAATACGGCGTCCCGGCCCGCTGGTATGCGGACTTCGCGGCGATGCGCGGCGACCCGAGCGACGGCCTGCCGGGCGTGCCCGGCGTCGGCGAGAAGACCGCGGCGCGGCTGATCGCGCGCTATGGCGGCGTCGACGAGATCCTGGCCGCGCTCGACGACAAGGACGCCGGGTTCGCGCCCGGCCTGCGCATCAAGCTGGACGCGGCCCGTGACTACCTGGCGGCCGCCCTGCCGGTGTGCCGGGTCGCGCTCGACGTGCCGCTGCCACCCTTCGACGCGACGCTGCCGTCGGCGCCCCAGGACGGCGAAGCCCTGCTGGCGCTCGCCGAGCGGTGGAACCTCGCGGGCTCGGCCCGCCGCCTGGTCGACGCCCTCGCCGGCTGATCCGGATCCACGCCCGATGGACCTGGTGCGCGGCGGGCCCGTGGTAAAGACTCGTTGTCCATGAACGACGGGGAACTGGCTCGGCAGTGGTCCGAGATCCTGGACCGCCTGGACCGGCACGGCGCCCGCGACCGGACGTCGCCGGACGTGGCGACCCTGCCCGAACTCATGGACACCTACCGGATTCCCGGGCTCGGCATCGCGGTGGCACACGACGACGGGCGGACCTGGTCGGCCGGCTACGGCACCACGGGCGCCGACGCGCCCACACCGGTGGGCCCCGACACCGCGTTCCAGGCCTGCTCGATCAGCAAGCACGTCGCCGCGTTCGGCGCGTTGCGGCTCGTCGACGGCGGCGTGCTGGACCTGGACGCCGACATCGGCGAATACCTGACCACCTGGCGGCTGCCGGCGGGCGAGGGCCGGCCCGCGACGGTGACGCTGCGCCAACTGCTGGCGCACACGGCCGGGCTGTCCTACAACTGGTTCCGCGGCTACGGCGTGGACGGCCCCGCGCCGACCCTGTTGCAGACCCTGGAGGGCAGGGCACCGGCGAACACCCCGCCCGTTCGGCCCAGCCTGCTGCCGGGCAGCCGGTTCCGGTACTCGGGCAGCCACTACGCCGTGCTGCAGCAGCTGATGGTCGATGTCACCGGCGCCCGGTTCGACGCCCTCATGCAGACGCTGGTGCTCGATCCCGTGTCCATGGTGGACAGCAGCTTCGACCAGCGGTTCCCGCACCGGCGGCCCCGATCGGTGGCGTCGGGCCATCACCGCGTCGGCACCGCCGTTCCCGGCGGCTGGCGCACGATCCCGGAGATGGCCGGCGCGGGCCTGTGGAGCACGCCCACCGACCTGCTCCGGCTCGAACTCGAGATCGCCCGCGCCGCCTCCGGAGAATCCGAGCTGCTCGGCCGCGACCTGGCCACGCAGATGCTGACGCCACAACTCCCCGGCGGCGCCTACGGCCTGGGCACCGAGCTCGACGACTCCCCCGGCCGCCGCCGGTTCGGGCACACCGGCGACAACGTCGGCTACTCCTGCTTCTCGTTCGCCTGGCCCGACGCCGGCGCCGCGGTCGCCGTGATGACCAACTCCGAGGACACGACCGAGGTACGGACCAGCATCCTCACCGCCGCCGAACGCCGTTACGCCGCAGCCCGGGCCGCCCCGCCGGGTGAGGTGACGGGCCGCTACCTGCTGCGGGACGACTTTCCCATCGACGTCGCGGCCGCGGACGGCGGACTCTCGCTCACGGCCGCGGGCCAGTCCCCGGCGATCCTGGTGCCGCTGCGCGACGGCGGCTTCCGACACCCGGGACTCGACCTCGAGGTCAGGTTCCAGCGAGACATCATGGAGCTACGTCAGGAGGGCGTCACGCAGACCGCGACGCGAACGGCCGGCCCGTCGCCGGGCGAGGATCAGGCGTGAGGTTCAGCCTTTCGACGCCGCCGGCCATCCCCGCCGGCGCTCTCTCCGCCGGCCCGCAACCGGTGCTCTCCGCACCGGGCGGCCTGGTTCTGCGGCCCTGGGAGGCCTCCGACGCGGCGGTCTTCCTCTCCGCATACCGGGACCCTGCGATCCGGCACTGGCACACCCGCCAGCCCGGGTCCGAGGACCAGGTCCGCGACTGGTTCGATCGGTACCGCCGGGCCTGGGCCGAGGAGACGGGCGCGCACTGGGCGGTGACCCGGAACGGCGGTGAGGTGCTGGGGCGCATCGCCATGGGCGGGATGAACCTCGATGACGGTGTCGCCGGATGCGCATACTGGGTGCTCCCGGCGGCCCGGGGAGCGGGTGTCGCCTCCCGGGCGCTGACGGCCATGAGCGTCTGGGCACTGGGCGAGGGCCGCTTCCACCGTCTGCACCTGGACCACTCGACCCGCAACGATGCCTCCTGCCGCGTCGCCCTGAAGTCCGGCTTCCTCCTGGAGGGCACCAAACGCAGCGACGCCGTCCATTCTGACGGCCGGCACGACATGCACCTGCACGCCCGCATCCGCGGCGACGACCCGGGCCACGCGCTACGACTCGGCGATCACCGATCGCAGCGCCTCGGCGACCTCACGGAGGAAGACCGCAGCGCCTGAGTCGGTCTGATCGTGGTCGATTCCCCAGTTTGCGTCGCCTTCGACCAACTGCAGCAGCGTGCCCGGCGGCTGCGGCTCAGCCAGGACGGTGTCCAGCGCGTCGAGGTACTGGCGGAGATGGAAATCGTTGGTCCGCGCCGTCCGTCGGAGCTCCGCACGGATCTCGTCGAAGCTCTCGGCGTCCGCCACATAGCCGTGCAGCAGCGCCCGGACCTTCTCGATTGGCGGCAGCGCCACCCGCTCAGCGATCCGCCCGCGGAGCGACTCGGGAAGCCCAGACGTGTCCATCGCCTCACCCTAGCCCGGCCGGAAAGGCGGTGACGATGAACGGCACGGCGGGATCCGAGCCTTCCACGACCCGGATGCGGATCCGGACGAGACTGGTCTCCCCATACTCCGACTGACGTGGACCTGCGCCGTACATGCCCCTGTTGTAGTAGCCCTGACCGACGCGATGACCCGCGTTGAACAGGTTCTCGTGGAATCCGTCGAACGCCAGGTCGTCGCGGATCGTCTGCCAGTTCTGCTGAACGTACCGATTCACCTCGCGGTTCATGGTCGACGGATCGGTCCACTTGTAGGACCTGCTTTCCGCCTTGCCCCAGCCCGTCTCGCCGAAGATCCGGCCCTCGACCGTCTTCACGCCCGGCTGCCTCGGCAGGGGCAGCTGCGGGCCGTGCCGGTCGATCGTGTGTGCCCCGTCGGCGCCATGGGCGTCATCGTTGGCCGCGATGTTGAACTTGGGCGGTTCGTCACCGAGCTGCCCGTGTCGCCGGAGGATCTCCTGGAACCGGGACTCGTCAGGCGTCGGTGCGTGCTGTCCCCCGCCGTTGCCGGCGTCGACCTGACCCGCCCCGGCGCGCCCCTGCCGGGCCACTCGCGCGATTTCGCGCTCGGCGTGAGCCACACTCGTGACAGCGCCTCGGGTTTCCCGGACCGGTCGTGGCGCACCCCCGCCGTCGGTCGCGCCCTGGCGCGGTGGAGTCGACCCTTCGTCGCCACCATGGACCCTAGGCCGCGCGGTCACCGCCTATCCACCTCGCGCTCTCACCCGGTCACGCTCCGCCACCGCAGGCCTGACAGGGTAACGAGTCAGGTCCATCGATATCGCCCTTGCACAAGATCACCCGATGCAGTTCGGGCTCGGCCCCGCCGGCGCCGGGCCGGCGCTACAGATGATCCAAAGCGCGGTTCCGTAACTTTTGTGGTGGTGTGGGAGTTGCAGGTGTTGGTTCAGGACGGATCAGCCGTCCGGATAGGACGATCACAGATCGTCGGTACACCAACACCGCGAGGCGCGGTCGAGCCCGCCTGGAAGGACTGTCCCACCATGAGCACGCCCGTCGTCCCCGAAACCGAGCCGAACCCCACCCTGGCCACCGAGCCGACCCCGCCGGCGCCGCGCCGCGGGCGCTGGATCTGGATCGCGGGCGCGGCGACCGCCGTCCTCGTCTCCGCCGGCGGCTGGCTGGTGTACGACCGGACGATCAAGGAAGACCCGGGCGTCGCCGCCTGCAACGCGATGCGCGACCACGCCGACGCCGTGAAGGCCGGCGCCGCGGCGCCGATGAACCAGGCCGAATACACCCAGGCGCGGGCGCAGTTCGAGGAGTCCCGCCACGGCGACCTCCGCGAGCACGGCACGGCCCTGATCGACCTGGTGCGGCAGATTCAGAAGCTCGGCAAGAACCCGGGCGCCGGCGCCGCGGCCTACGTCGGCCCCCTCACCACCCACACCGCCGGCCTGCAGACCGCCTGCGCAGCCCAGGGTGTGAACCTCGACCTCAACCTCGGCGGGACGCCGCGCAACGGCGGATGACCCCGGATTGGCATAGATAACGATCACTGGGGTCCGTCAGAATCGCCACCATGAGCGACCATGGTGCGACGGTACGGGAATACGACCTGTTCACCCCCGAGGCACTGGCGGACCCCGACGGCCTCCTGCACCGGGTACGCGCCGAGAGTCCACTCGCGTGGCTGCCACAACTCGACGCCTACCTGCTGACCCGGTACGCGGACGTCAACGCGGCGCTGCGCGACAAGCGGATGGACAGCGCCAACATGGCGCGGGTCCTCCAGCGCCTGACGCCCGCGGAGCAGGAGGAGCTGGCCCCGGTCCGCCGATCCATCGAGATGTGGATGGGGCACACAGTCCCGGCCGACCACGTCCGCTTCCAGCAGCTGCTCAAGCGCTACTTCACTCCGGCGATGGTCGACCGGCTGCGGCCCCGGGTGCGCGAGTTCACCGGCGAGCTCCTCGACGCCGTCGCCCCGAAGGGCCAGATGGACGTCGTT
Source organism: Actinoplanes sp. NPDC049118 (assembly GCF_040648555.1). Taxonomy (NCBI): domain Bacteria; kingdom Bacillati; phylum Actinomycetota; class Actinomycetes; order Micromonosporales; family Micromonosporaceae; genus Actinoplanes; species Actinoplanes sp. NPDC049118. Next base: position 7,444 of record NZ_JBEZDY010000013.1, on the reverse strand, counting down.
CGCGACCTGGCGTACCCGCTGCCCGCGAACGTGATCGCCGAGCTGCTCGGCATGCCGGTCACCGACCGCGAGCAGCTGCAGGCGTGGTCGCGCGACATCCTGCCGATCTTCGGCGACGGCGACCTCCAGCAGCTGCGCCGGGCGCAGCGCAGCATGCTCGAGATGCACGACTACCTGCGGCTCATCGCGGCCGAGCGCCGCCGGGCTCCCCGCGAGGACGTGCTGAGCACGTTCATGGCCGCCGAGGCCGAGGGCATCGTCACGGAGGACGAGGCGGTCGCCAACTGCGTGCTGCTGCTCTTCGCCGGCCACGAGACCACGGCGAACCTGATCGCCAACGGCCTCGTCCTGCTCTTCGAGAACCCGGGCCAGCTGGCCCGGCTCCGGGAGAGTCCCGGCCTGATGCCCCGCGCCGTCGAGGAGATGCTGCGCTGCGACGGCCCGGCCGGAGTCGTCGGCCGCGTCACCACCGAACCCGTCGAGCTGGCCGGGAGCACCGTACCGGCGGGAAGGCACGTCTATCTCGCGCTCATGGCCGCCAACCGCGACCCGGAGGTCTTCGCCGACCCGGACGTCTTCGACATCACCCGCGAGGGCAGGCGGCATCTCGGCTTCGGCATGGGCACCTACTACTGCCTGGGCGCGGCGCTGGCCCGGATGGAGACCGACGAGTGCCTGCGGATCCTGCTCGAACGCTGCCCCGAGCTGCGGCCCGCGTACGAGACGCCGCAGTGGCTGCCGACCGCGCCGATCGGCCACCGGCTGGGTTCCCTGCCGGTCACCTTCTGACGGCCGGGACGTGAGGGCGCTGGGTCAGGCGGGGACGGAGAGCTTCGCGGACAGGCCCTCGGCCAGGATCCGGCCCGCGTCGTCCGCCGGCAGCGGCCGCGACAACAGGTAGCCCTGTGCGACGTCGCAGTCCAGCTCGCGCAGGGCCGCCAGCTGGATCTGGTCCTCGATGCCCTCGGCGACCGTGGTCATGCCGAGGCTCTTGCCGAGGCGCACGATCGTGCGGACCAGGGCCTCGTCCTCGCGGTCGCCGCCGAGGCGGTCCACGAAGGAGCGGTCGATCTTCAGGATGTCCATCGGGTAGCGGCGCAGGTACGCCAGCGACGAGTATCCCGTACCGAAATCGTCCATGGCGAGGGTGACGCCGAGCGCCTTCAGGCGCTCGAGCTGGGTGAGGTTCTCGTCGGTGTCGGTGAGCAGCACGCTCTCCGTCATCTCCAGGCAGAGCTGGTCGACCGGCAGGCCGGTCTCGGCCAGTACCTCGGCGACCGTGGCGGAGAGGTCACCGTGCTCGAACTGGCGCACGGAGACGTTCACCGACATCTTGAGCCGGCGGGTGGTGCCCGCGCCCCAGGCGACGGCCTGGCGGCAGGCCTCGGCGAGCACCCAGCGGCCCATGGGGACGATCAGGCCGGTCGCCTCGGCGATGCCGATGAAGTCGAGGGGGGAGACCATGCCGCGGGTCGGGTGGTGCCAGCGCACCAGCGCCTCGAAACCGATGATCTTTCCGGTACGCAGGTCGACCGTGGGCTGGTAGTGCAGGGCCAGCTCGTTGCGTTCCAGGGCCAGCCGCAGGTCGGCCTCGAGTTCGAGGCGCTGCAGGAGGCCGCTGAGCATCTGCGGGTCGTAGGCGGCCAGCCCGGCGCCGCCGGCGGACTTGGCCCGGTACATGGCCAGGTCGGCGTTGCGCAGCAGCTGGTCGACGTTGTCGGCGTCGGCGCCGGAGGCCAGGCCGATGCTCACCGCCACGCGCAGGTCGCGGCCGCCGACCACGAAGTGTTCCTCGAGCGCGCCGGCGATGCGGCCGGCGACCGCCTCGGCGTCGGCGCGGGCTGCCAGTGACTCGATGAGGACGCCGAACTCGTCGCCGCCGAAGCGGGCCACGGTGTCGCCCTCGCGTACGGCGGCGCGCAGCCGGTCGGCGACCTGCAGGAGCAGCGCGTCGCCGGCGGCGTGGCCGAGGCTGTCGTTGATCTCCTTGAAGCCGTCCAGGTCGAGGACGAGGATCGCCACGTCGTCGGAGCGCACGCTCTGCTCGAGCGCCTCGATCACCCGTTCGCGGAACAGGGCGCGGCTGGCCAGCCCGGTCAGGCTGTCGTGGTACGCCTCGTGCATGAGCTGCTCCTGCAGCTCGCGCGAGTCGTGGATGTCGCGGGTGTTGAGCACGTAGCCGCCGACGGCCGGGTCGTGCAGCAGGTTGGTGATGGTCATCTCGGCGAGCCGGAGGCGACCGCTGTGGTGGCGGATCGGCACCTCGAGGACGACGACGCCCAGCGGCTGGTCTTTGATCGACTCGATGCCGGCGGCGATCGCCGGCGCGGCCCGGCGGCCGACGACCTGGACCAGGTTGAGGCCGAGCAGCATCTCCGGGGTGTAGCCGAAGATCCGTTCGACCGATTCGCTCTGGAAGCGGATCGTCGTTTCGGCGTCGATGACCGCGACCGACTCGGAGCTCTGCAGCACGAGGGCGCGGAAGCGCGCCTCGCTGGCCTGCAGTTCCGCGCTGCGCTTGGCGACACGCGCCTCGAGCTGGCGGGTCAGGTGGCGGTTCTCGAGCAGGGTCAGCAGCTGGCGGACGATGATCAGCACGATCAGCGCCGTGCGGGAGCCGCCGGTGAACAGGTCGCTGCGCCCGGAGACCGCGTAGAAGGCCACGCTGCAGACCAGGGCGGCGAGCACCACCGCGTACGGCACGAGCATCGCCACGGGGCGCTGGTCGGCGTCGTCCTCGGACTCGGGCGCGGGGCGGGAGAGGCCGGGGCCGGGGCGGCGGGCGGCGAGCAGCACCAGGGCGAAGGCGGCGATCCAGGCGATGTCGAGCAGGCCGCCGGAGGCGTACTCGTCGTGCAGGGCCAGGAACACGTAGATGCTGTCGGCGGTGGCGATCACCAGCATCGCCGCGCCGATGAGCACGAGCGATCCCGAGCCCTGGCCGCCGCGGCGCAGCAGGGCGAGCGTGTAGAGCACGATGGTGACCAGCACGACGTCGCCGAGCGGGTATCCGAGCAGGACGTAGAGGCCGGCCGTGTTGTCGGCGCCCTCGGTGAGCAGCGGGCCGATGACCGCGATCCAGCTGATCAGCAGCAGCGAGCAGGCGATCATCATGCCGTCGACGATGCTGCGTACGCGGTTGGCCGTGGACTGCCGGGCGGCGGGCACCATGAGCAGGCCCGCGGCGGTGAGCGGGACCATGCCGAGGTAGCCGACGTCGGGAAGCCCAGGGAACGGCACCTCGCGACCCTGGACGGTCTCGATCCACGTCCAGGCGGCCTCACCGAAGGAGTACGACAGGGCGCCGAGTCCGAGCCCGATCCACGCGGCGCCCATCCGGCCGCGGCTGCGCACTGCCCGGATCAGGCAGGCGATGCCGGCGGCGAGGGTGATCAGGACCGTACCGATGTTCGTGGCGGTACGGGTGACGATCTCCCCGCCGAAACCGCCGACCGTCCAGACGGCGAACACGACGACGAGGGCGACGACCCCCGTGGTGCCCCGACCGGGGTGCCTGAACGTCATCAGACCCCTTCCGTCTGCCGGTCGCACGCCCGGTGGTGTGCTGTCCACCGTCGAATCGGGCGGGTGGCGTGCCACTTGAGGGATTCGGCGCGGTCCGGGTACCGGTTCGCGCGATTGTCGTGTGGTCCCTGTGGCAGCCGTCGACCAGAGGTACGGGAGTGGCCGCCGGGACCGCGTCGCCGACGACCGGCCGCCGGGCCGCGCGATGTGGCACGATTTCACAGGTGACCAGTAGACCCGCCGCGGAGCAGCACCTGCGCGACCTGGCGCGGCTGCGCCGGGTCCGCGACCGGATCGACCGGGAGTACGCGCAGCCGCTGGACGTCGAGGCGCTCGCCGGCGGCGTGCACATGTCGGCGGGTCACCTCAGCCGCGAGTTCCGGCTCGCGTACGGCGAGTCGCCGTACTCCTATCTGATGACGCGGCGCATCGAGCGAGCGATGGCGTTGCTGCGCCGCGGCGACCTCGGCGTCACCGAGGTCTGTTTCGCGGTCGGCTGCTCGTCGCTGGGCACCTTCAGCACCCGCTTCACCGAACTGGTCGGCATGCCGCCCAGCGCGTACCGGCGCGAGGCGGCGCGGGCTACCGCGGGGATGCCGTCGTGCGTGGCGAAGCAGGTGACCAGGCCGGTCAGGCACCGGGAGGCGCCGGCCGCCAAGGGCACCTGACCCGGGGCCGCCCTGCCGGCGGGGAACCTCCGCGCCGCGATGTGCCACCCTGTCGGCACGGACACCGGCGAGGAAGGACGACCCGCGATGGCCGAGCGCCCCCTGCGCGCCGACGCCCGGCGCAACCGCGACCGCCTCCTCGAGGTGGCCGTGCGGGCGTTCTCGACGGCCGGGCCGGACGTGGCGCTGGAGACGATCGCGCGCGCGGCGGGCGTCGGGATCGGCACGCTGTACCGGCACTTCCCGACGCGGGAGGCGATGGTCGAGGCGGTGTACCGCGGCGAGCTCGACCGGCTCTGCGACTCGGTGGCGCCGCTGCTCGCGGCCGGCGCGCCCGACCGGGCGCTGCGCGTCTGGATGGACGACTTCGTGGACTATCTGGCGACCAAGCGCGGCATGGCCGAGGCGGTGCGGATGGTGATCAACTCAGGTGACGGGGAGTTCGCGCACAGCCTGGAACGGCTGACGGACGCGCTCACGATGCTGCTCGACGCGGGCATCCGGGCCGGCGCGCTGCGCGCGGACGTCCCGGTGATGGACGTGCTGACCTGCCTGAACGGGGTGACCCTCGCAGCCGGCGGGCCGGGGCAGCGGGAGCAGGCAGGCCGCCTGCTCGACCTGATGATGGACGGCCTGCGCCCACGCACCTGACCGACGCCGAGCGGTCCGGCCGGCAAACGTCATGTGAACGGGCAGTGACCCAGATCACCCCGATATGTCGTCTTCCGGTAGGACTCCACCGATGTCGCTCGTCCCCCGAAATTCACAATGTTGGTATTTCGGTACCCGGCGCCGACCTCTACCGTCGGCTTGTGGACCTCGAGCTGCGCCACCTCAGGATGATCTGCGCGATCGCCGAGGCGGGCAGCGTGACCAAGGCCGCCGCCGCGCTCGGGCTGGCCCAGCCCGCGCTGACGACCCAGCTCAAGCGCATCGAGCGGACCGTCGGCGGCCCGCTGTTCCATCGTGGACGGCGCGGCACCCGGCCCACCCCGCTCGGCGATCTGGTGCTGGCGCGGGCCCGGCTGGTCATCCCCGCCGTCAACGGCCTGCACCGCGACGTCACCGCCTTCGTCGGCTCCGACCGGCCCGGGCAGTACCGGATCGGCGCCACCAACGGCCCGGTCTCCGGCGGCCTCGTCCAGCGGCTCGCCGCGGCCCACCCGAACAGCCCGGTCACCATGCACGCCACGTGGTCCGCGGACGAGATCTGCGCGCGGGTGCTCGACGGCCGGCTCGACTACGCGCTCGTCGGCGCCTGCGCCCCGTCGATACCCTCCCCCGACGCAGGCCTGGTCTGGCAGCCGGTCTGCGTCGACCCGGTCTGGGTCCTGGTCGGCGCCGGGCACCGGCTGGCGGGACGGGACGAGGTTCCGCTCGCCGAGTTCGCCGGGGAGAGGTGGGCCACCGCCCCCGGCGACGGTTGCTTCAACGACTGCTTCGCCATCGCCTGCGCCCGGGCGGGCTTCACGCCGCTGCCGCCGTACGAGATGGATGTCGGCAGCTGCATCGACCTGGTCGCCGGCGGCGCGGCGGTGGTCCTGTGCCAGGGCACCGTGCGGCCGATAACCGGGGTCGTCGCGCTGGCGCTGGAGGGCTCGCCGTTGCGCTGGCGGCACCTGCTCGGCTGGGATCCGGCCGGTCCCGCCGCCGCCCGCGCCGCCGAGGTCGCCACGCTCGCGGTACAGGCCTACCTCGACGTCGTGAGCATCCGGCCACGCTTCGCGCAGTGGCTGGGCGCGAACCCGGGGTTCGGCGCCCAGCCGGTCGTCGCGCCGCTGTCCGCGGGGGTCAGCAGGCGTTGAGCATCGTCGTCAGGGCCGACTTCTCCGCGCTGGTGACGGTGAGCGCCCAGACGTACTTCACCTTGACCCACATCCGGGCGTAGGTGCAGTGGTAGCCGGTCAGCGGCGGCTTCCACGAGTCTGGCGACTTGTCGCTCTTGGACTGGTTGACGTTGTCGGTGACCGCGATGAGCTGCGGGTTGGTCAGGTCGTTGGCGAACGACTCGCGCTTGCTGGTCGTCCACGCCCAGGCGCCGGAGATCCACGCGTTCTTCAGCGGCACCATGTGGTCGATGTCCACATCGGACGCAGCGGCCCAGGTGGCGCCGTCGTACGGGCTGTACCACCGCCCGGAGGTGGAGGCGCACGCCGAGTCGACGACCACGCCGGTGCCGTCGCGCTTGAGCACGGTCTCCCGGGTGTTGCAGGCGCCGGAGACGGTGTGCCAGTGCGGGAAGAGGTCCCGGTTGTAGGTGGTGGTGTGCGTCGAGGCCGCGACCGTGAGCGCGGCGAGGTAGGTCCGGGCGGTGGTGGCGGCGGGGATACCGGGGGGAGTCGCGCCGGCCGGCGCGGCGAAGCCGAGTTGCAGCAGCACGGCCGCCAGCACGGCGGAGAGCAGTGCGGGGGTGAGACGGCGTCTGGTCAAGAGAGCCTCCGGGGGGAGTGACCGAGGTGGTGAGAAGGATTCTCAGCGCACCTCGGGCGCCCGCCCAGATGTCAAACTTGGTATACCGCCGTCTATATAGCCGGGTCAGCCGCGGCTCAGGACTGCAGCAGCGCCCAGCACCAGCAGACCGCCGCCGCGGCGCACAGCGCGGTGCGGACGTGGTTCCACCGCACCCACGGCCTCTCGTACGCCTCCCGGGCGGCGGCCGGATCGGTGCTGCCGGCCTCGTCCAGGCCGTTGTTCAAGGGGATGTGGATCCGGGCCGTGACCACCAACTGTGCGATGTAGACGGCCAGGCCGGCCGCCGCGGGTACCAGCACGGCGGTGTCGCCGTCGATCGCCACCAGGACGACGGCCACGACCCCGAAGATCAGCGCCCCGGCGAAGCAGAGCGCGAACCAGCCGTTCAGGATCGCCCGGTTGATCCGCTGCATGACCTCGACCAGGACCGCGGCGTCGGCGCCGCGCAGCGCCGGCATCACCGAGCACGAGTACGCGTGGAAGAGGCCCGCCATCATCGCGGTGGTGAGTGTCGCGGCGAGCAGGGCAACGGTGCGCAGCGCGTCCATGCGGGCAGCCTATAGAAAGCGGTCGAGCCGCCCGGCTGGTGTGCCGGGCGGCTCGTGGGGTCGTGCGGGTCGTGCGGGGTGGTGTGGTGGGTTACTTGATGGTGACGTTGAAGATCGGGTCGGCGGCGAGCTTGCGGAACGCGGCGAGGCTGGAGGCCTTGCTGTTGATGCTGATGTCGCGGTCGCCCTGGTCGTCCTTCTTGGTGTCGAAGTAGACGATGGCCTTGATCC